>JABFSR010000059.1 GCA_013140495.1 Verrucomicrobiota bacterium | reverse complement strand
GAAAGAGTTCGAGAAAGTTTTTCCCGACGATGCTCTACAGCGCCAACCCATGCAAAAGGCAGCCAGCCGGGTTCACATCGAGAACGTTTCCCTCCAAATCTTCCACCAGGATTGCATCCGGCGAACCTTCAAACAAATCCCCGAACTGTTGTTCGCTCTCACGCACGATCTGTTCTCCCCGGATGCGATGCAACGCGCCGCCACAATAATCAACGAGTGTTTGAAAACCATCGAGGTCATTTGGCGTATAAGCATTCGGGGTGTAACTCTGCACAGACACGACCCCGATGACCTTTTCGCCATCACGCAACGGCGCGACCATGACCGATTCGGAATACTTGGATGTATCACCAAACGGAATCGCATCCGTCACCAACTCGATTCCGTCGTTCCGGCGAATAAGTTCACGCCCGTTCTGCATCACCCGTCGCGCGCGCACACTTGGTTTGTTTGTCTTGCCGCTGGTTCTCACCTCCATGCGCTGGTCGTTGATCGTATCCGCGTTCAACACAGGCCGCATCAGGTCCAGTTCGGCGTCATACAAGTCCAATGTAAAGGAATCCATGCTGAACATTTGATCCGCGCTTTGCATGATGACGCGCGCCGCCTCATCGGGCCGGGTGACGGTGCTCAGGCTTCGGCCCAGACTTGCCAGAATGGTTGCCTGCCGCTCCATGACCTTGCGTCGCGCACGTTCCTGCGTTTCACGAATCGCACGCTGCACCGCCGGTCCAAGTCGCTCGGGAAAATGTTTGAAAACATAGTCGGTTGCGCCGCCTCGCATGCTTTCGATGGCAACATTTTCTGCCACCGTTCCTGAAACGAGCAGAAACGGAGTGCCCGGCGATTTTTCCTTTGCCAGATTCAGCGCCTGGATTCCGTTCCACGTTGGAAGCGTGTAATCCGCAAGGATCAGGTCAAAGCTGTCCGTGGACAAAGCGCGGGTGAAATCCTCTCGTGTGGAGACAAGTTGAATGGATGCGTCAATACCCTCCCGCACGAGCAATTCGCGAATCAAATCGGCATAGTCCTGGTCATCTTCCAGATGCAGGATGTTTATGCGTTCATTCATTCCTTTGGAGCGTCGGTACAACACGCAATCTTAAGCAGGCTGTGTACCGGCATGAGGCATGAAGTTGGAAGAAGCTTCCGTAAAACCATCAATCTCACTTTGAAGTGAACCATGAAATCTGTTGATGCAATCCTGAATGAAAAAACACATCCGATGAAAGCTGAGGCACAACAAGGCAAAAATCGCCAACCCGTGTCCCAAAATCTTCAACCACGAATAAATTTCACTCTCGAAGGCGGGCTCCCCACTGTGGACCGTGGACCTCAAGTTTCACCCCGGAACTAACCACCCACCCTCCGTCCGCTTTCCTTCGCCAAACGCGAAAGCATCCGGGTCTTCACCGCGAGCGCTGGAGTTTTGTCGAACTGCTTTACCATATGGGAAAGGCGATGCGACCAGTTCGCGTTCGAGGTCGAGCCCGGTGTGTTGAACCGCTCCGTTTGCGCAAAGATGTCCGTAATTTGAAACACCGCAATCCACGAATGTGAATGCATCACAGCGCGCATGAAGCCTTCGTGCAATCGCTCGTTGAACTCCCTTTGCGGCTCCTCATGATGCAGACCCGCAAAGTGCATCATGCGCCGAAGCTCGGCACGGTTGTGCTCCACCGATTCACCAGCGTCAATGTTCGCCCAGCACTCCGCCCACATCAATGCCAGCGGCGTGTGATCGTGCGTGGCCGGTTGAGCGAGCGAAAGTCGCGGATATCTTTTCGGATCCGAGTAAGACCCATCGTGGTTGCGGAACAACATCGGAATGCGGAAGCCGGGGATGCCAAGCATCTCCAGCGTCGGCGGCACATATTCCGGAACAACACCCAGGTCTTCGGCCACCACGGTGGTTTCGCCTGCCGCTTCCTGGATCATTCGCAACAACTCCTCGCCCTGTGCCTGGTTCACTGCCTTGTGTTCGTGTGTGTCATCGGGAAATTGCTTGAAGCCCGGCAGACGCCCGCCACAACGATCCGCCGCTTCCGTCTCGTTCATCGGCAGGAATTCGGCATTGCGATCCGGAGTCCACGGAAACGAGTAGATGCGGAACAATCCGAGCACATGATCAATGCGGAAGAAATGAAACACCTTCTGGATGTTGCCGACACGAACGCGCCACCAGTCGAAATTGTGCCGACGCAATTCGTCCCAGCGATAATTCGGTATGCCCCAGTTCTGCCCCCACTTTGCGGTGAACGGATCGCTTTTGAACGTCCGCTCAGGCGGCGCACCACCGCTCCAGTCGAGGTCAAAAATGCCGCGATTCGCCCAAACGTCCGCGCTGTAACGCCCCACGCCAAACGGAATGTCGCCCATCAAGTACACCTTCTTCTTCGCGCCGTAGGCTTTCACGTCCTGCCATTGCGTGAACGCAATCCACTGGACGTACGCGAAGAAAAGCTGCTTTCGACTCAGCACGTCGCGCCGCTTCTCCGGCAGCGAAAGCAACCACGTCCGCGCCCGACGCGGCCCACGATGCTCTGGTTGCCAGCGATCCCACGTGGGCGAACCACCATTTTCCTCCATCAACACCCGGAACAACGCGTAGTCCGAAAGCCAGTCCGCGTTCTCCTGCATGAATGCGCGAAACTGGAGCGCCCGCTTCGTCTCCGCATTGAAATGCTTTTTGAGAAAGCCCGCGAACGCCGCGTCGAGCAATTTGCGCTTGAGCGCTTTCACCTTGGGATAATTGACCGCACCCACGCGCAGTTCCACCAGCAACGCAGGCTTGGCGATCTGCTTGAACAACGTGGCTGTGATGTCCGGCAACGCGGCGGGCGTGATGGCGATGGTCGAGTGTTCGAGCGCGAGTGAGCTGATGGCGTTGTAGGGCGAGTTGTCGTCGCTGGTTTCGTTGATGGGCAGCGTTTGAAAAATGTTGAGGCCATGTCGCGCGCACCAGTCAATCATCTGACGCACGCCATCAGTGTCGCCGATGCCGAGATCGTTTTCAGTTCGGATGGCGAAGACAGGTTCGAGAACGCCGGCCAGTGATTGTTCGGGACTGAGTTTCATTTCGAGCGGCAGAGAGTGACAGAACGAGAATGAAATTCAAGGCGCACAAAAATGCGGTGGAACTGCAATCGCCAATTCCGAGGCAGATAGGGACAGGTGCACTGCGCGGTCGGGTTCATCGCAGCACGGCGAATCCCACCAATCATTTCCCCGAACCAAAAACTTTCTGCAACAGATCACTCGTGCGCGCCACGGGATTGGCCCGGATGCTCTTCTCCTCGTCCGCCACCACCTTGAAAAGTCCGTCCATCGCCCTGTCCGTCACGTAGGAATCTATATCCGCCGCGTCCAGTTTCACAGATGACTTGCCGCCAAACAAACCTCCAAGCGAGCCCGCCGTCGTGAACTTGCTCATCATCTGTTTGTAACTCGCAGTGACTCCCACCGAGTCCGTGGCCTTCTGTACCAAAGGAAAAAACTTCGCGTGCAGGTTTGTTTGTGTTGTGCGCCGGAAAAACTGCGTTGCAGCATCGTTCGTCCCGCCGAGAATTCCCTTCGCATCGGCGATGCTCATCTGCTTGATGCTGTCGCCAAACACAGCGGCGGCTGTTGGCACGGCCTGTTCCGCCGCGCGATTCATCGAAGTGACAAAATCGTCCACCAGCTTGCCCTGCCCCGCCGCTCGCAATCCCTTTTCAACTGACTGCAACTTCGCAGGCATCGGGATTTTCACATTCATGTTCGTAAGAAAGCCATTGGTGCGACCCAGCGAAGCCACGGCGCGTTCCACTCCTTTGCCGAGCGCCTCCTTCAGCCCGTTCACAACCTGATCTTGTGACAACGCAGTCCCGGCCACAGTCGCCGCGTTTGTGTTGGAGACCGCTGATTTGAGAAAATCAAGAGGACCACCGACCACCGGAAGGCAAACCCAAACAATGAACGAAAAAATGCTGCACGGGATAATGGCTTGTTTCACACAAGCAGGCTACCAACCACCAACGATGCTTGCAAGGAACGAGCAGAACGATTCATTTGGCGGGGTGACCATTTGGGCCGGTTTTGCTGCTCACTCTGTTGGAGTGGAGAATACGCTTTCCTCCGGACAGCAACTCCCTAAATTGCCAGTCATGAGCATAGGCAGACAGCATATCCCCGCCGCAAAACTGAACAGCAAAGACAAATCTCCGTCCGTGATCAGGTTGCCGCATACCAGGCGCGACTTCACCAAATGGTCGCTGGCGACACTTGCCGGCGCGAGCGCTCTATCGTTGTTGGACGAACTGGAGGCTGCGGAAGCCCCGGTTCAGGTGACAGGCAAGCCAAACTCAAAGGTGGCAGGCGTTCAATTGGGCCTCAATGTGCCATACAGTTTTGGCAATCCCTTGATGAGCGGGGACGACATTCTCAAGAACTGCGTGCAACTTGGCCTCAGTGCGGTGGAGCTGAGAACCCAACCAGTGGAAGCTTTTCTCGGTGCGCCAACCGCCAAGGATGCTCCACTTGAGCAATGGCAGAAATCAGTTTCGATGGATCGTGTGGCGGAGTTTCGCGCGAAGTATGAAACGGCGGGCGTGCTGATCGAGATCGTGAAGGTGGATGGGGTGTTCAAGATGACAGATGCCGAACTGGATTACGTGTTCACGCTGGCCAAGGCACTGGGAGGTCGGGCTATTTCCACTGAAATCTCAACCAAGGATGAAGACCTGAAACGCCTCGGCCAGTTTGCGGATAAACACCAGTTCTGGGTCGGCTATCATGGTCATGCCACCACCACGCCTGAACATTGGGAGCGCGCGTTTTCTTTTGCGAAGTATAACGGCGCCAATGTGGACCTGGGACACTTTGTTGCCGGGAACAACGTTTCCCCGGTCGCCTTTCTCAAGCAGCACCACGACCGCATCACGCACGTCCATGTGAAGGATCGAAAGTTGCAGAACGGACCAAACACGCCGTTTGGCGAGGGCGACACGCCAATCGCAGAGGTGCTTCGACTGATCCGTGACAACAAGTGGAACATCCAAGCCACGATCGAGTTTGAATACAAGTTTCCCTCCGGATCGGATCGCATGACAGAAATTGCCCGCGCGCTGAGGTATTGCAGGGACGCACTGGCGTGACGGACAATACGAAAGTTGCGCCTTTTCGCGGTTGGACTATCGTGCCTTCATTCCGGTAACGAATGAATTTCTTTCGTATTATGTCCGCAGCGCTGCAACGACGGCGAATGGTCCGGTTGTATTCCCAACGTGGATTGGTAGCAGTGTTGATCTTGTTCGGTTGTGTCTTCGGCACGACCCATGTGCAGGCACATGCCTACAAGGTGCTGGTGTTCTCCAAGACCGCTGGCTTTCGTCACGACTCGATCCCCAACGGCATCGCCGCCATTCAAACGCTTGGAGCGAGCAATGATTTTTCCGTGGACGCCACGGAAGATTCTGCGGCGTTCACTGACACGAATCTGGCGCAATACCAAGCCGTCATTTTTCTTTGCACGACAGGAGACATTTTGGATTCAGGGCAGCAGGCAGCGTTTGAGCGCTACATGGCGGCGGGCGGTGGATTTGTGGGCATTCATTCGGCAAGCGATACGGAATACTCCTGGCCGTGGTACGGAGGATTGGTGGGCGCATATTTTTCGAGCCATCCGGCGGGCACTCCTCAAGCAACGATCAAGGTGGCTGATCAAATTCATCCCTCCACAACGCCCCTGCCCAAGCGTTGGGTGCGGACTGATGAATGGTATAATTTCCAAATCAACCCGCGCGGCACCGTTCATGTGCTTGCAACGCTGGACGAGACGACTTATTCCGGCGGCACGATGGGGTTCGATCACCCGATTGCCTGGTGTCACGATTACTCCGGCGGACGGGCTTGGTACACGGCCGGTGGTCATACACAGGCCAGTTACACTGAACCGTTGTTTCTGGCACACCTCCTCGGCGGGATCGAATTTGCCGCGGGCGAGCAGGCAGCAGATTCTGGAGCGACCATTGATTCCAATTATCAAAAGGTCATCCTCGACTCCGCGCCCGCCGACCCGATGGAACTGGCCGTGGCATCTGACGGGCGGGTGTTCTATGCGGAGCGCGGCGGCAAGTTGAAAATCTATAAACCGCAGACCTCATCAATCGTCGTGGCAGGACAACTTTCCGTCTTCACACAACTGGAGGATGGAT
>JABFSR010000182.1 GCA_013140495.1 Verrucomicrobiota bacterium | reverse complement strand
GTTGATTACCTTGCCATTCCCTCATCAATCACCATTCCCGCCAATAGCAATTCGGTTTCACTTTTTGTCGTTCCCACCGGCAGCACATTGGCTGCCGACCCCTCAATGGTGGTGGTCAACCTGCTATCGGACGCGGCTTATCAGTTGGGCAACTCGACCAATGCGACAGTCACACTGATCCAGTACGAATCTCAACCGCACTTACCCCTGCTACCACTCATGAT
This sequence comes from Verrucomicrobiota bacterium, assembly GCA_013140495.1. Lineage (GTDB taxonomy): Bacteria > Verrucomicrobiota > Verrucomicrobiia > Limisphaerales > JADLHS01 > JADLHS01. Next base: position 5,993 of record JABFSR010000182.1, on the reverse strand, counting down.
GCAACTCTTTGTCGGAACAAACCTGAACGGGCAAGTCTTCGTCATTCAATCCTCAACGAATATGATCGATTGGTCTGACCTCGGCACCGGGACAAACGTGTGGGGCGTTGTCACGGTTACCGAGACGAACCGCGTGAACTTCCGCCAACGCTTCTTCCGCGCGTTACCGCATTCGGGCGGTTGATGCGTGGCATTTTGTCGCGGGCATTGCTAAACTGTTTCAGAAGCTACCTTGCCCACTCTTTCTCCTCAGAACACAGAGTAACCGCTCACTGTCTGGTCTTAACCCTGTGAACTCTGCGCCTCCCTGGTTTGACTGCTTCAACGATGCACCTTGCGCGTCTTGTAGGTGAGGAGTGGTCGCAACGTCGCGATGACGGACACGAGTCCGGCAGCAACGAGGTCGGCGATCACGGCCTCAATGTTTTTGTAGGCCGCGGGTGCTTCTTCGTAGAGCAAATCGCGCTCTTCGCAGATGACGCGACCACCCAGCGGCGTCTGCACCAACTGGTGCATGCCGAAGCGTTCGCGCATGCGTTGACGAGCATCGCAGCGCGCCCACTTGCGGCCCGCGCCGTGAGCGAGTGACCAGGCGTGGTTTTCGCCATCGCCCGTTGGCTTCACGAGATAACTCAACGAGCCGCGTGAACCGGGGATGACAACGAAGTCACCGTCGGCCGCGACTGCGCCTTTACGGTGAAGCCAACCAGCCTCCTGGCGGGTGATACTGTTGTGGCAACCGTCCCAGAGGCATTCCGCTTCGGCACCGAGCGTCGCAGTGAAGCGCCGCGCGATGAGTTCGCGATTTGCCTTGGCCCAGCGGACGGCGAAGTCGTGACCACGGAGATACTCCTCCGCCGCAAACGAGTCCGCTTCGACCCCGTTGCCGAAGTGCTGATCTACATGCGTCCGCAGGATGGATTCACCCAACCCACGCGAGCCACTGTGAGCGAGCACGACGAGTTGCTGCTTGCCGAGGTCGAGCTTCGCGAACTCGTCGGCATCGAGAACCTTCTCGACGGCTTGCACCTCGGCGAAGTGGTTGCCACCACCAATGGTGCCGAGCGCCGAATCATATTCCGTGGATTCAAGTGCGTGTTCAGCGAGGAAGTCGTTGACGAACTGATCCGACGGATGTTCGAGATTGAACTGCAACTTGGCCCAGCGATCGAGCTTCACGTCGCGGCGGACGAGGTCCGTCTTGAACAACGCCATACCGCAGCCGATGTCGCCGCCAATGAGGTGCGGATAAATCACGCCTTCAGTGACAAACGCAGCGCCGACTGGCGAGCCTTTGCCCGGATGCAAATCCGGGAACCCAACCGCGTGGCGGACGCCATCGAGTTTTGTGGTGGCATAGAGTTGGCGCACCGCTTCGCCTTCGATCCAGCCTTGGGCCGAGGCGAAAAGGCGCACCTGAGTTTCAGTCATGGTGTTCATGCTTCCTTTAGTGCCCGCCAAAGCGGGATTGTGGTTTGTGAGTGGCCACTGGAGTCGGGATTGCGCCGACACCTCCGGCTTTTCAGACCGGCGTGCAGACTGACTACACCATCCAGTGGCAAGATTGGTTGTCCCGGCTGGTTACGCTCCTGCGTCTTCCGATTATCAGTCGGAGGCTCTGCTATTGAGCTACGGGACAGGGAAAGTGGATCGAGAGGCGCTCATTTGAACGCCCCTCGAGGTATTTGTTGATGTTCAATCCAAGAACGCCACCCGCGCCATCGTTCGGCTTTGGGTCTCAGTGTTCATGATGACCCGGTGCCAGAACGGTAGCGTGATGGTTTCGTGGTCACTGTGACGCACGGTGCCGCGGGCATACACGCCCGGATTGCGACGCATCATTCGCCAACCCCATCGCTTGGCGGCTGGGTCGTTTAGCAACATGGCGCGATATTCGGGCGGCGTGAGGCCGTTCGGGAATCGCTTGGTCACATAAACTTCCTCACCACCGGTGCGGTAGAGTTGTTCCACCATGTGCGGCTTGCCCCCGCCGCGCTGAAGCGGTTCGTTGCGCAGGACGAGTTTCTCGTCTGCGACAAACGACGGCTCCGGCACGAAGAACCATTCGCCCTGACGGCGAAATGCCCGGTTCTTGCGGGCATAGCGCTTGCGAGAGGACACCTGGCTGCGCGCCAATGCATCTCGCACGCCTTCCGGTTGGAGAGCGTCCATGGCTTGACGGACGCTGGAAGCACCACCCGGCACGGCAGCGACGAACCATTCACGTTCGTCGTGACCACACAGGAAGCGGTCGAATTGCTTTCCGTTGCGAACCGCCAGGAGCAGATGACGCTCTTCTGGCAATGCCTGCATCACGGAAACTTCCAGCAACTCGCTCAAATGCGTTGGAACGCGCAGTTCAAAGAACTGCCCGTTGCTATCCCGACGGAGGTCCATGGCGAAATCCCTGGGGCTTACCCAGGATCGATCGCCTTGACGCCAATGCGATGGTATTTCGCGCACCTTCATGCGCGCACCCATGGCAGAGAACTTGGATTCAAGTTGTATTGCATTCATACGTTTTGATTTGAGGTTTCAAACCGAAGCGCGCCGGACGAAACGAAAAACTCAGCTTTACCGGGCGAATTCGGATGACACGATTTGGTTTGTAGCTCTTGCGAAAGAGCAACTGGCTTTGATAGCGGAGAACGGGCTTCATGGGATTTCCTTTGGTTAAGGGTTAATAATTGGCGGATGGTGTAGGGATTGCACCCACGCAGCCCGGAGGCTCACTCGGTTTTCGGGACCAGGGCATTACTGCTCTGCCAACCATCCGAAATGGTCAGGGTGGCAGGAGTTGCACCTGCGACCTCCTCGTTCCGAACAAGGCCGTCTGCTGCTGACATTACGCCCTGAAAATTGGCTGCCAGGGTTGGACTCGCACCAACACCGTGCGGTTTAACAAACCGTCGTGCTACTTTGACACCACCTGGCATTGGATTGGGTTACAGGTTTCAAGTTGAAGGTTGAAAGTTGCCATGCCGCGTGCGAAGCCCGCCCAACCTGCAACCTGTAACTCTGCAACTTGCAACCGTTGAATTGGCGCTGCCGGCAGGATTCCCACCTGCATCGTTCCGTTTAGAAGACGGATGCCTGATGTATTCGACCACGGCAGCAATTCTAAAATGGTCAGCGCGGCAGGACTTGCACCTGCGATCCCTCGGGCCCAAACCGAGCGTGTTGCTCCTACACTACGCACTGAAACTCCGGACGATTGTTTTTAGAAACGTCGGAGCGGAGAAACGCGACGCCGAAACCTTGGAAATCAGCTTCGCGGTAAGATTTGAAATTGGCGGACCCGGAGGGAGTTGCACCCTCAACCCTCCCGCAGACAACGGGGCGCTCTGCTGGTTGAGCTACGAGTCCAGAAATGGTGGGAAGTGCTGGTAACGCTCCAGTCGTCATCTTCCAGCGCTGTTTTGTGACGGCGGGTTTACAGACCACGGGCTGGATCACTTCCCATATAGATATTGGTAGCGGGGGCAGGAATCACACCTGCCTGACAAAGTTTATGAGACTTCGCTCTGTGCTTTAGTCGAGTTCCCCGCAGTGAAATGGTGGAGTCGGTGGGTAGCGCGCCCACATCAACCGGCTTGCAAAGCAGGTGCATTACTTGTCTGCCACGACCCCGTGAAATTGGCAGGCCGCCTCGGTGTCGCCCCGAGCAAACTGAGTTTTGGAGACTCTGGTGCGCAAGCTGGCGCGCGGCCTGTGAAGAAAACTGGTGCGGTTGCCGGGAGTCGCACCCGGACATGCTCCCTGGCAAGGAGCCATTCTGCTGTTAAATCACAACCACGAAATTAAAAGGGCCGGAAGCATTCGCGCTCCCGGCCCATGCCATTTCAATAAAGAACAAACACCTCCTGGTGATCTACTCGATCCCAGCCCGCGGATTCACGGCGGCTGTTTCGGTGTTTAGGGGCACACCTCCTCCGAAGCCCTTAATATGTAAAAGCGTTTCAAACCATCTTGGCGCGCGTCTTCGCTCCGCGTGGGCACACCACATCGGTGGAACGCCATTGCATTCCTGCGCCTCAAATCGTTTGGCACTGTCAGACATCATCAAGACGTCACGTTGTTATCGTTCACAGATCGTTACCTTTCGTTGCCGCCATTTCACCGTCAGTTTCAGGGAAATAAAAAACCCTGCTTACACGGGGTAAGCAGGGTGTAGAAATCCTCTTTCGATTCGTTACCTGCTTACCTCCAGATTATCCAAGCTGGTTTCGGGGCGTTGCCCGCCATACGACTTGGATCGCCCAAGGCTAAACGCACAGCCCGGGTTTAACCGGCTATGACGTGTCGCTTTCGCGACCGACATCGTCGGCCAAATCATGACTGATATGTTTCTGCAAGTTTTCATCGAACGTGCGTAGGTTGTAACATTGGAGTGTGTGAGTGGCTACTTATACATTTAGGGAGGCTATGATTTTGAATCCGAATATCGCGATGAGTAGATGTAGGCAATGCCTGGTCTCGGCAATTCCTTATCTTAACAACGATGAGTGTTGCTTGAGCCAACATTCGGCAGATTCGTAGTCCGGGCAAACGTCTTTGACCTCCTGCCAGAATCGGGCGGAGTGGTTCATCTGCCGCAGGTGCATCAATTCGTGCAGGATAATGTAGTCCCGAACCATCAGAGGAGTCTGGATCAAACGCCAGTTCAACGAGATTGTCCCGCGCCGGGAGCACGAACCCCAGCGCGACCTTTGGCCACGAATGGTGATGCGGTTGACTGCGAGCTGATGTTTCATCGCGTAGTCCTGAACTCGTGGCGGCAATTCCATTGCGGCGAGTTGCCGGAGATGTTTTTCAATCGCAGGGCGCTGGTCAGCGCCGAGATCGGTCACTTTCACAACTTGACCACCAAACTGGACGGCATTTCCCTCCGCTTCATCCGCATTCTCAATCATCAGGTTTTCTCCGCGAAACAGGATTGGTGTTCCAACCTTCCATTCTCGCGGACCAACCGATCGTGCCGCATGTCGTTGTATTGCCTGCTCAAGCCAGCCCTTGCATCGGTCTGCAAACTTGCGCGCCTCAGTCGCTGACCCGCCGCGCGGTATGGTCACGGAAGCCGAGCCATCGGAACGCAATCGCATGACATAACGCCGCGCCCGGGGATTGCAGACCAGCACCAACGAAACCTGCCGTCCGCCCACTTCCAGCGAAGCGTCTCCTATAAACTGTCTGGTCGGACTCCGGAAAAACTGGAACTGCATCCGCCGAGTAAACAGTGCTGGTTTCGTTTGGCAATACAATCTGACGGTGACGGCAAAGCCAGATAAGAGGGTTCGATTCCTCCGCCATCTTGATTACTCATCAAATATTTATGCGTTCGTGCAGGAATAGATTTCGACCGCAATGCTGATGGACAATGTTGGAACGGCCAAACGTGAGAGGTAACATGTAGAACTGCGGTTACTGCGGCAGCCCGCCCACCCGGAAGAACAGTTGCGCGGCAGCATTGGTAACAATCACGTTGCCGGAATTGTGCGGCCCGCCGGGCAACGCCGCCCAACTGCCCGCTGCCAGGCTGGTTCGCGTTTCGATGGTGTAGTTGAAACCCGGTGTGATGGGATACGTCAGCCTGACCTGCCCGGGTGCGACGCGGGCAATGTTCACAACGAAAGCGGCCAGCGCACCGGCAGGCACGGCTCTCACGCGATAGTAACGCGTGGAAACATTGTTGGTTTCAACATAGACGCCGGAATTGTACGGCCCGCCCACGGCAGTCTGCCAGCCCGTGCCGCCGCCCGCCTGCGCGCGAAATTCCACATAGTGATCGTAACCAGACACCGGACAGAAACTGAGAGTTATTTTGTGAAGACTGCCGGGAAGATTCGTATGAGTGATGCTCAGACAAGTGATCTCGGCAGATGCAGATGGCAGCACCGTCAGGTTCGCGAACGCTGCGCTGTATTCTCCGCCAACCATGAACTCGCCCCCGTCCTTGGGCGCAACAATGAAGTCCTGGCTCAGATTCGGCTGAC
>JABFSR010000244.1 GCA_013140495.1 Verrucomicrobiota bacterium | reverse complement strand
GGTGCGAACGCCGTTGAGGAACTCGGTGGAATGGATCTGCGCACGATGGCAATGCAGGAATCGCTCGATGAAGATCACGATACCCGCCGCACCCACGAACAGGATCACCCAAAGCATCGGCCCGCCGTTGGCGAGCAAAACTGGCAGCGTCATGCCGGAGTTATAGGGCGACGGGAATCAAGTTCCAAGTTCCAACTTTCGAACGACCGTTCCAGGAACTCACTAATCAAACCATCCAGGAAAAAAATCGCGCTGCGCAGTTGCGCGGCGCGATAAATATCCACAGTCGGAATTCCGACCGGATCAATGCTCAAGAATCTTCAACGTAAAATTGGCGGACGACGCGCTTTCGGTGCTCGGCGGTTTGCCAAAGTCGTTGTATTGATAATCAAACTTGTAGAAGTAGCTAACCTGGGCTGCATTCGCCGGTACGGGGATGAGTCCTTCCCAGCGGTTGCGCATCAGCTTGGTAGGCTTGAGCGGATATTGATCCCGCCCAACAATGACCGTTGGCTTGATGCTTTCCCAGCGAAGTGATTGCTGCTTTGAATCGAACTTCACTTCCACGGGGTAAAGATTATTGGGGTTGCGGACCTGGCGCTGGGCGGACAGGTTCGTGAACGTGCTCGCGCATCCGGTGAGCAGCGCGGCAGCAAACAGAATCGGCAGAAATTTCTTCGTCATATCAGCGCGAAGACTTGCAAACCAACGCGCCGTTGTAAAGGTGGAATTCCTCATTCCAAGAATCACAAATCAAGGGTGATACTTTGCAATCTGGTCAGGAACAATCTCCATTCGCGAATCCGCTCTCGCGCCGTGTGACAAGCTGGATGACGACAGCCATTCCCGCGGTTGCCGTGACAATTACTTGATGACCGGCGGATGGATGGGCATCGAATGAGCCTGCTCCGCGTGATAAATCGTGGTGAGTTCCTGAAACGCCCGCTTGAGCGTTTCCCCCTGCAACCTGCCTTTTGTCTCCAACAACTCGCGGTCAATCAACGCCCGAAGATACAGAATGCGCCATCGCCATGACTTGCGCGCCTGTGGCGTCATTTTCTGCTCCGAATCTTCGAGCAGGAGGAAAGCATCCTGAGCGCTCGAACCTATCTTCTTTCGGTCGTGGTTCGATTCGAGCAGCATAACTGCCTTGGTGACGGCATCGACAACGTCAGGTGAGAATTCAAAAGCAACATACTCCCGGATCGTTTCGATTGTTGGACGGTTTCCATCCCAATAAAGCTGGGCGCAAACGGCCTTGTTGATATCCTCGTAAATGCCCTCGGAGTAGGGAAAGCCACCGGAGAGCGCGGAGTAGGGAAATCTGCCGGCAGGTTTCTTTCGGGCTTGGTTCCATAAGCGTTGCAGACGATCCGGCAGCGGGTTCGCACCGTAGCCGCCCCAAGGGCTCTGTCCCCACATGCTGATCTCGGGAAAATTCAGCAAGGGAAGTCCGCCTGGGACACCGTGCTCGATTGGGTAACGCGGAAAGTCCTCGTGCGAATCCGCCTGGATGTAATCAACCCAGTTCCGGTCCATCGCAATGAACCGCGCCAAACCTTCCCACTCGCCTGCGGGCGGGGTATCGAAGGTCCAGGTTGAGAGAATGACTTTGATCCCGGGAAATTTGTCCCGTGCGATCCGTGACAGGTCTCGGGATAAGTTTGGAAAGCCACGCGCACCCCAAGGCCAGCAGTTCGTGCAGCCGCAGCCGCCCTCGTCGTAAGGCCAGAACTCCACGGCATTGAGGCCGATGTCTGTGAACTCGTCCAGTAGTCGTGCCCAATCTTTCAGGAGTAACGCGTGCGCCTTGGGATTGCTGGGGCAGAGGTTCACCCCGAAATCGCCCCGGCGTTTCAAGGGGTCGGGCACAGGTACGCGCAGGAATTCTACGGGCGTGGATTTGAAATCGTCATTCGCAGCGATCAGCAACGTGGCTTTCATGCCGGCCAGCTTCGCACTGCGCATGATTTGTTTCAGCCGCTCCAGAGCCTTTTGCGCAGCGGGATCTTCAAATCCAGTGAAGTGCCAGCGTGGAAAAGTGACTTGCAGATGGTTGACGCCCCACAAAGCCAGTTCATCCACATACTCACGCACTTCCTCCAGTGGAGCCGCCTCGTAGAAATTGTTGAAGTGCGTGGCAAAATAGACTCCGCGCACCGGGCAGGCTGGTGTCGAAACCCTGAACCATGTACCGGGAGTGAAGCCTTCAACGTCGAAACGCGACGTGCGTAAAAACTTTCCCACGCCGTAGATCAATCCACGCTCATCCCCGCCCATGATGCGGGTAGCGCCGGCCGGAGTGGTCGTAATTCCATATCCCTCCGCACTGAGTTGCGGATCAATCGCGAGTTCGATGTTCACGTCGGCGACACCGTTGTTCGTGATTGAACTTTTGCATCGCCTGGTGATCTGTCGCGAAAGGATTTGACCTGCGTGTTCGACCACCTTGGATGATTTCGGCGGCAATAAGATAGAGATGGATTTCGCTGGCGCCGCACTGAGCGGCAATGCACAAGCCAGCAACGATGACACAATCAGATGCATCATCCATGCCCTGGTGATCTGGTCGAGGGTGGTCACTTGTGGCAGGCACTTCATTTTGGAATTATTTGCTCGCAGGATGGTACACGTTGCGAAGTTCCGAGTCGAACGCCGCGTCGCGGAGCTTTCTTTCGGCGTTCACGATGCCGGAATTCAGACGCCATCGAATCAGACCCACATCCCGAGGGGCAGGTTGCCCCTTCACGATATCCTGACAACGAAAACCCGTCCCAAACGCCGTGAGAATCGAACCATCCGGTAACAAGACTGTCGAGGTCGCCTGGCTGCTTGGATACCACGCCGTTGGTCCTTCCTTAATGTGACCGATCCAGTGATGCAAAATGTATTTGTGATCCAAATCCCAAGTCTGGCCGTTGTCGCGGCTGACCACGGCTTCAATGCCGAACTGGGGAAATCCTTCTGGTGTGTTCACGTACCCCTTGCGGACGACGTAGGTCATCACGATCGCCCCATCCGGCATCAACAACATCGAAGGATGGTGGCGTCCCCAATCGTAGAGTTTTCGCACGTCAGACCAGGTCTTTCCGTCATCGGTGGAGATGGAGATTCCAAGTCCCTCGGTATGGTCTATGATTTCGGGTTGCATCCGGGCTGGCGTATCGGTGCGACACGCCGCGATCAAGCTGCCGTTTGCGGCGCGCAACAATGCCACCTCGCTGACCGCCTCCCATTGCGAAATCTTTGATGACGCACTCCAGCTTTTGCCTTCATCCGTGCTGAAGCGGAGATATGCCTGTTGATGCGCCGTCTTGACCTCGGGCGGCTTGAACCAGGTGTAACCCGTTTCCACGAGTCGAACGATCTTGCCCGTCTTGGCGTCGCGTTCCGCCAGCGGCGGATCCCATGTGTACCACGGCTTGCCATCGGAAGTTTGCGCCAACGGCACGGACTCTTTCCACGTCTGCCCGTAATCACGGCTAAACCAACGCGCGGCACCATAGATCACCGCGTTCCCCTCACCCAGGTAGCGGAGCGACGTCCCAAGACCCGCCACGGGTTTGCTGTCGGATCCGACTATCGCTGGTTTGGGAGAACTCCACGTGACTCCACGGTCGTCACTGAACAACACCTCGGCATGATGCGGATAATCACAATTCACGAGCATCAGCAGACGATCTTTCTCCGGCATGTAGGCGATGTAAGGTACGGCCACCACGCGATTCCATCTCTCGGTGACAATCTGGAATTGCGCGGGCAACCGGACGTCACCCGCAGTCCCGTTGATCTGCCGGACCTCATGGGATTTCCATTCCCCTGCCGTCACCGCCGTGGCATGCAGCAGCATGACTGTCAGGTGCAGGAGTCGCTGTCCCGACGCGACCATTGATATCGGCAGTTTGTTCAACATAGAGTGGCTCATCTTGGATGCTTCGTTGCGCGCTCAATCCAATTCAGCGCAGTGCGGGAATGCTGCCAGTTGTAGAGTGAATCGTAAGCCGCAAATTGATGCGCTGCCACGATCAACCAAAACACGAACTGATAATTGATCTTGGAACATTTGTGCCGCAACCGCCGTTGCGCCAGAAACGCACCGGGCCAGCCGCCCAACAATTCCAACAGATGCAACCACACCTCGGGCACGCGCCACGCGCCTTCCTCCGCCCGCCGCTTGTCGCGGGCATACACCCAATAAGTGAGCACGCCCAACACAAGCCCATAAGCGATGGCCCATCGGAAATCCACGCCGCACCGTTGCCCGGCGATGAAAGGCAACACCAACAATCCGATTGTCACAAGGATGCTCACTTTTTCAAATCCAGAGTAATTGTTGAGAAATGATTCTGCCACCGCCCCGATGCCGTCCATTGGCTGCGGTTAAACTCCCGATAAGTCCTCGCGTGGGTGGTGAATTCTTAATTTGTCAGCCATAAGGACATTCTGTCTTCATTGGGCACAAGGTGTTCCATTGTGTCCGGTTGTGGCCATTTGTGCCACTAACGTTTTGAGGATTTGCGCATGTCGTGTACATGGAGGGTTCGCTGATGAAAGCCATGGTGAACTGCTGTCCCCCGCAATGGGGACTGGTGAGCGGTGGGGAGACGGCTATGATGACATCGTTATTTGGCGCTGCGTTCTCAGTGCCGTGTGTGAAAAGGCCGGACCTGTTGTCCGGCCTTTCTCTTTTTTCAGGGAGACTGCCGGATTGAAAGTCGAAGCTGGTCGCCAACGAGCTTGCCTCATTGACGAGAGATTGACGAGAGATGGAAATCACATGCCCGCGCACACCCGGTAAAAAATGGTGACAGCGAGACCCGGAGCGACCAAGTTCTGTTGATGCCCTGCATTGATAAAGTTCCCGGAGCCGTGGTGTTGGTCTTGTCCTTCTTATGCGCGTTCACGTACGCGGCCACTGCGTCCACGAATCATCACGTCATCTTGATCACCATAGATGGTCTGGCGGCGTACAATCTCTCCGATCCACACCTGCCGATGCCCACATTGCGCAAACTTGCGGCGGAAGGCGCAGTCGCAGAAGGCATGCGCGTCTCAAATCCATCCGTCACCTGGCCGAACCACACCACATTGGTCACGGGTGTTCATGCGGACAAGCATTCGGTGCTGTTTAATGGCGCGTTGGTTCGGCTCGGACCGGGCGACTCAGTGGGCATCAATGGAGCTCGTGACAAAGGCGATCTGGTTGCCGTGCCCACGATCTATGATCTCCTGCACCGCGTCGGTTACCGCACGGCAAACGTCAACTGGCCCTGCACACGCGGCGCGAAAACCTTGGATGACAATTTCCCGGACGTGCCGCAGGAAATCAACCACCTCACACCGCGGTTGCGAGTTCAACTCATCGCTGCCGGAATTCTGCCAGACGCCAACCCGGTTACTTTTCGCCGCCTGAGTGCTGCCGCGCGGGACCAGGCATGGACAGCCACTGCCGTGCATCTCATCCAAACGCGCCGTCCGAATTTGCTGCTTCTGCACCTGCTGGTTGCCGACTCAATGCAGCACCTCTACGGCCCGCGTTCACCCGGCGCCTCCACAGCATTTGCGCTGGCTGATGCGAATCTCGCAGACGTGTTGCGTGCGCTCACAATGGCTGGTATTCGGGACCGCACCACCGTCTTTATCACCTCGGATCACGGTTTTGAACGCGTAACCAAGCTGGTTAATCCCAACGTGGTCTTTCGCAAGGCCGGAATGTTTCGCTCGGGACCACGCCGGCGCGCGCAGTCACTCGCGGAAGGTGGAACAGCGCTTGTTTACCTGACCGCACCTGAAACCATTCAAGAGGATCGCGGCAAGGTGATTTCGTTATTGCACGAGCATGAGGGTATTGCAGAAATCATCGGACCGGAAAGATTCGCGGCGTTGCATCTGCCTGATCCAGCAAAGAACCCGCAGATGAGCGACCTGATCCTGGTAGCGAAGGAGGGCTACGCGTTTTCTGACGAATTCTACGATGACAATTCGGTCACTGAACTCAAAATGCCGGGCGGCAGTCATGGCAATCTCTCCACTGATTCGAATATGAATGGAGTGTTCATCGCTTCGGGTCGCGGAATCAAAGCCGGCGTCAAACTCGGGATCGTTGACATCATTGACGTGGCACCAACCGTGGCTGCAATTTTGGGTGAACAATTTTCGAGCGCTGATGGAAAGATAATACGCGAGATATTGACGGAGCCGCCGCCATAAGGACGCAGCGCGTCCTCGTTGAACGTGGCGTGTCAGCCGTGATTTTTCCTCAAAGCTCCGGCAGGCTGCCAGACTGCCGCCACTGTGTTTCACATTCAAACCGTCGTCACCCCCGACCGAAAGGTTGAACACAGAACAATTCTGTGATTGCAAATTGCAGCCGCGAGTCTTACAACCTCACCACCGCATGAACACCACGAACAATCCATATCAAGCCATGAACCGCATTATCCAAACCTTGCTGGGCGTAATCGCGTGCTTATCAGTCACGACTTTCGCCGCAGAGCTGAAGTACTCAATCACACCCGATTTCTTTGTTCAGAATCCCGACAACAAACCGCTTGGCCCGTGCCACGGCGGCGTGGTGCTGGACAAGGCGGGCAACATTTATGTCACCACCGACACCGAGCGCGGCATCGTGGTCTTTTCACCAGCGGGCAAGTTCCTGCGCGCCTGTGGGCCAACCCGCATTCACGCGCTGGAAATACGCGAGGAGAATGGCGTGGAATTCATCTACGCCGCGCGACCGTCCGATCACGAGGTCGTGAAACTGAAGATGGACGGATCCATAATTTGGGTGGTTGGGGCACCAGACGAGGCGGGACTCTACAAGGACGGTGCCGGCTTCAATCCCTGTGCCGTGACGGTAGCACCGGATGGCTCCATCTTTGCGGCGGATGGATATGGATCGAACCACGTGTTGAAATTCGACAAGAATCGACGATTCGTGAAGGCCTTTGGCGGTAAGGGAGAGGCGGAAGGGAAATTCAACACCTGTCATGGCATCGCGCTGGACACGCGCCAGGGCAAACCGCTGTTGCTCGTGTGCAATCGCAACAACAACCGGGTCGAATACTGGGACCTCGACGGCAATTTTGTACGCGTCATCCAGAAGGATTTGCGGATGCCCGCAGCCGTGCATATCCGTGGTGACTACGCTGTGTTCCCGGAGTTGCAGGGCCGGGTTACAGTTCTCGACAAGGAAGGCAATATCGTCGCGCAGGTTGGTGACAATCCAAATGAGAAACAGCGGGCCAACTACGGTCTGGCTCAGGACCAATGGAAGGACGGCATTTGCAACTCACCTCATGGCGCTTCGCTCGATTCCGACAACAACCTCATCGTGTCGGAGTGGAGCCAGTTTGGTCACCTCCACAAATTCACCCGGGCGAAATAAGGGAAGTCACAAAAATCTTCTTATCGGACAGCGAACTTGCTTCGTCGCAGTTTGGACAATCACGACCACATTTCAGGTAAAACACGCCGCTCCATCGCCTATGCCGTTTGCGGCCTGTCGCTAACGCTCAACAAAGCGCCATGCGCGCTGAATCCCGCGCCGAAGGACGCCAGAAACCATAGTCCGCCCTGCGGGTCTTGAGCCAATTGCTCCTTGAGGACATACAAAACAAACGGACTGCTCATGTTCCCGTAATCTTTCAAAATGGAAGCGCTCAAGGCGGTGTCTTTTTCGGTCAAGCCCAGGCGACGCCGCAAGGCTTTCAGCACTCGGTTGCCGCCGGCGTGAAGCACCCAAGCTGAAATATCGGTTTGCGTGGCACCATGCCGTTTCAGCACTTGAGCTAGAACCGCCTCCACATGTTTAGCGACAATCTCTGGAACACTCGGCGACAAAATACTTCTTAGCAGGCCTCCTTGATGTTGAAACCTGAGACAATCGCGCTCCTTGGGGCTCGATTGAGTTTCGCAGCGGAGCCATTCAACACGTCGGCGGCCCGGAGCGGGATCATGGGTCAAGATGGCAGCGGCGGCGCCATCTCCAAACAGACAGGCGCTGATGAGAACGCCAGGATCGTCATCCAGATAAAACGCCGCGCTGCACACCTCCACGCAAATAGAAAGTACAACGCCACATTGGCCAGAATCAAGTAAGGCGGATGCAGCGCGCAAGCTGGAAAGGGCGGCCCCGCACCCTTGCCCGACGAGGTCCAGCAAATAGGTGTCGCTTCTCAATCGAAGCTGCTCGGAGACATAACTCGTCAATCCCGGACATAAATACCCGGTGTGGGAGCTGATGATCAGGCCGTCTATGTGATCGGGCTCAAGCCCGGCCTCGTCCATCGCTTTTTGGGCGGCGTGAGCTGCTAATTTCGGAGCCCATAAGGTAAACCGTTTATGCATGGTATCCGGATCAATCTCAAAAGCTTCGCTCAAATCGTCCAATGCCAGATAACGCTGGCGAATCCCGTTGGCGTTGTTCAACACCTTTCGGAGAATGGCCTTGGAGCGCGGCCGTAAGGCTGTCCATGATTTGGAGGCTTGAAACGCGTCCCAGCATTCTGCCTGAGAAAATGGATTTGGTGGATTTGACACCCCCAGACTCAATAAGAACATGAGATAGTATTATTCGAAGGTCACAGAAGGTAAACATCGCTCTATTGAGCACGCATGATGCACAGGTTGTCGACCCGCGCCCACTGCTGGGCGAATACCTTGCGGCTAATCACGTACGGGCCTTTGCCGTCAGAGTAAAAGAACAACTCCGTCTCATTTGCGCTGTGCCCGACGACAACGATACAATGCAACACCAAGGTTCCGAATGTGCGAAGCCCGACGACAACGAATGCGTCCCCTGGCACGAACACGACAACCGGGTCTCCCGAAGCGATGCTCCTAAACAACCCATCTACCATCCCGTTTTGCATCGTTAGTGGAATCGCAACATTGTCCCTGAGACAATGCAAGAGACTGACAGTATCGTTAGCCTCGATAAACAAAAGTGAATCGGTCCTAAAATTCTCGTCTGTAATTTCAGGACGGTAGTATTGACTTACCTGCCTTACCGCATAATACCCACAGCGAAACCGGTCTGTCTTTTCTCTCATCGAAGACAGTCGCAGACAGACATCCTTTGTACCGAGAGACGCGTGTTGTAAACGAGCGCTACATCCTGTCAACAGCAACAAGGCAAGCAGCATCCCCGGCACCGGACCACAGAAGCCGCTGCTGCTAATTATGAGGCGAACGAACATTCTCCACCTCCTTTATGGCTCTATTGGCTTTGTATTCGTACTGAGCGCGCTCAACCTCCGACCGCTGGGCTCGGATGCGCCAGCCAGGCTCAAGTCTCGACGCTACCCACGAAGGGTCAGTCAGTTGCTCGAGCAGCAGGTAAAAATGCGCTACTAACAAAGCATCAGACTCGCGCCGACCGATCAGGCCAGCTTCCTCCGCGCACACTATCGTGATTACATTACCCGATGTCTCGAAGTTCGATATCCTGTAGCGAAGAAGGTCCGAAACAGTATCGTAATAGTCCCCAGCGGCCAGGGTTGTGATGACTCGATAATCGTCATACTCAATCCCCTGCACGAAGCATTTCCCCAAAAACCTTGTGTTGCTTGCGACGTCAGGCAGAACCGGCATATTGTATTCCTTGGCGGCCAAGTAGATCCAGCGATTGCAGTACCCGCCCCGAACACACGCCGTGATATACTCTGCGTGCTGGTCTGCGGTGACAACGCCCTTGTTCCTGGCTGAAGCGACAAGTTCCACGAGGAATTTACTGGCCGGAGAGTGCAGTCTTCGCTTGAACTCATACGCCGTTTGGGTATCTCCCCTGGCAGCGCCAAAAGCACTGAAAATGTTTCCCACATACCATCTACTTAGTCGCTCGGAGGTTGATAGCTTGCGACCATCATTAATACTGACGGCAATCCGAGGGTCATACCCTTTATACTTACCAATGGGTTGCGGTATTACGAGAGGTTTTATCGCGATATATGTTTTAGGGTCGTAGGCGTCCGCATACCGATTGCGTAAAGAAGGTGCAATCGCTTTGATCTTTGACAGTCGCGGAATGGTAAATGGCCACTTTGCCGTTGTGCGCACCGCGTTGTAAACAGTGGCGTGTTGCTCGATCAACTTCCTTCTTTCAGCGGGTTCGAAGTTGAAATGCCCAAGATATGCCAACTCAAGCTTTGTTAATAGAGCTGCGTCTTCCTGGCTTATGATCTGAAAATACTCCAGGTCATCAAGCATACTTGGCTCATAGGTTGTTCGCTCAAGAAAC
Organism: Verrucomicrobiota bacterium; assembly: GCA_013140495.1. GTDB lineage: Bacteria > Verrucomicrobiota > Verrucomicrobiia > Limisphaerales > JADLHS01 > JADLHS01. The sequence continues at coordinate 16,950 of JABFSR010000244.1, read as the reverse complement.
CAACGCGCCAGCAAGTATGTGGCCTCCTTTTTCGTGATAATCCCACGCGAGTATAACTTGCTGATCATGTTCCGGTTGCCGTTGAATAGGTAATAATCCAGGCGGTAGTCGTCGTAGGTGTAGCCAAGCCACCGCCAGAACTGTTCCCTGACTTCCTCGATGCCAATGCCGCCGTACTCAAAGGAAGCGATCAGGACATCTGTATTAAGAAAATTGCCAGAGAAGAGACGACGGTAATACGCCTGCACATCTTCCCTGGGCACAAGCTGGCGATCGCGCACCGACTTGGCCGTGACGAGAGTGTCTTCGTAGAGACTAAGCGCAGGAGGGGCATAAGTTAGGACATGATATTCTTCAAGGCCCATGCCGAGCGCAGCGAGCCGCCAGTGTATGCGGCGGGCCTTGATTCCGAACGGTCCGAAGAGGCTGGTAACCTCGCCAGCCGATTTTAAGTGGCCTTCATTTCTACCCCTGCCGATATCCGGTCCCCCAAAAGTTGTAGTAAGGAAAGAACACGTTGCGCCGGCATCGCCGACCTGCAATCTGCCCAAAGAGCTGCGGTCACTGGAAGCACACCCGCACAAGATGCTGACGGTCAAAAGAATGATCGCTGAGCAGGCAGACGCCCTGCAGCATGTTAAGTTACGGCGCATCGCCAGCCTCCTTGTTACAAATGATGGCAGTCGTTCCCAGGAGGTGTTCCTCTTGCCACTCGAATTGGCTGCGAGAATAGCGCTTGATGTCAAAGATGACTTCGGCGTGAAGCAAAGCTGCCTCACTTTTCAATTGCTCCAAAAGTCTATCTTGAGACGCAAGTAGCCAGGGAAGCCATTTCACTGCTCTGCTGTGTGCATGCACTCGCCCGACGACGCGGTAATCATGAAGATTGGGAGAATCGACTATTTTGATGTCTGCCGCCTGGGTGAAGCGGCCGTTTCGGGGTTCACCAATCACATAGCCTATGTGGGTCGTGCATCCCGCAACAACCGTCAGCAACAGCAGAAGGCCGCTGGTTATCTTAAGGGGCGTTGGCAATGTTGGGATCATTGAGAAGTTGAACAAGAATGTCACAGAAATCCCCATCGAGAAAACGCGTGGCTGCCGGATACGGAAACCGCTTGTACGATGCAACACGAACAGAATATCTATTTTCTGTGAGTTGATCGGTCCTCACATGCAAGGTCTCCCCGCCAACGCCACAGGCAAAGCCCGGAACAAAGGCTCGGTCACCTCGGAGGGCGTTGGCATCCTCACGTATCTTAGAGCAACCCAGCATCAATAGGGCATCGCGGCAGGCATCTGACAACTTAGAGCGCGTTCCGTCAACCACCACGACGCTTTGGTGTTTGTCGAGGTACTTTGGCAAACCAAGGCCGTCCCTCCTCGCATTCAAAATGGAAGGCTGGGTAGAAAGACTAAAGTCGGCACAGCCCGTAAGCAAGAGGAGGGTGCAGGCAATCATGCCATTACGCAAAGGGCACCTCCTGCGCTATTCGTTCCTCAGAGAGGCCAAAGTCGCTGGCGTCATAATGATGGGACGATGTCCTCAGGGCTTGCTTGGCGGATTGAGCAGCCACCGCCGCCTCATCCCACGAGCCGTAGGGAAGATAGTTGGAAATACGCCTACACCCAGAGGCAAGCTGCATGGTGATGTCCGCGTAACTAAGATGCAGGCACCTGTCGGCTATCAAGGGATTGGCCAAAATGGATGACATCCGGTGATAATACAGAGAAACTGAATGGTAGATGTTTGCGATTGCGGTTTCGTGCAGTCGGCGAAAAGGAAAGAGTCGCCGACATACTGAGTTCACGAGCGAGATGGTCGAGGGAACGACCTCCAACGGTGTTCTTGTTAACAGGATGACCTTTGCGTCAGGATATCTGGTCAAAAACTCCTCCAAGTAAAACAACATGATGAAGGATTTTGAAAGAATGCCGGTCTCCCTGCTCGAAGAGAGCTGGTCGTGATATAGCCGATCCCAACACGCCAGCACGTCTTCCTTGCGCTCGGACACCCAGTCATAAAATTCCGCAGAATCAAATCGCACCCGCTGGCGACACCGCCCATAAAGCCAAAAAAGGTAGCCAGCCTTGCAGTGGATGGAAAACGCAATGTCGTCGCATTCCCAGCATTGCATTCCGGTGCGATGTATTTCCGGCCGATACAGCCAAGACAGCGGCAGTTTTCGAGCGATGCTTTTGAACGGCGTTGGAACCCTAGGCCAGCGGGACAGAAACACCATGTCTTCCAGCTTCTTCCCCGCGAGGCTTCGGTAGTTTTCGAGCATAAAGCGATGCAAGAAAGTACTCCCGCTTCTTGGATGTCCAAGCAACAGGCATACACCAGGCTGACTAGGTGCCATTACCAATCTTTCTTATTCGGCACCTTCTTCTTCTTCGTATTTACCAACTGGATATCGCTTTCAAGCGACTTGATCTGGTCCTGTTTAGAGTCGATTTCGTTTCCTAGCCGCTTGCTTTCCGCTTCCAGTTCTGCCTTTCTTGCAGCATCTTGCTCCACTGCTAACAGAGTACGTTGATTCACCCTTTTGCTGTCCGTAAGCGTAATCTCCGTTCGCAACTCTGCTATTTTGTTCTTGAGATGCGATATATATGCTTCCCTCTTTTTGTTACCGTTGTTGATGGACGAATAAACCGACGAACCGATACATGAGGCAAGAATGACGAATCCGCTTCGCCTGATGGATTCGGGATGTTGTGCAAAATAGGCAATCTCGTCGTCTGACATTTGATCGGCTCGGGCAATTGCTTCTTCTTTGCTATACCCCACTTTCTCAAGGCGACTGGTCACCATTGCCCTATTAGGGGCGCTTAGTTCCTTCGCCGAGAAACCTCCATTGCTGGCCACGGGAGCAATATTGTTCGTGGCGCAACCGACCAAGACGAGCATAGGGCACAGTATTGACACAATTAGCGCTATTAGTTTTTTCATGAATCATTCCTTTGTTGTATTTTCTCTGAAGTTTCTCTGAAGTTCTTAAAATTAACTTTTAGAATCATGCTGTAACTTCTAAAAACTAAAATACACTCTCAGTGTCAACAATTACTTTCAGGAATCGCGAACGGCTTGAGTCAGTCTGGCCGTTTATCAGGCTTCAGACGGCGCTCAGGTGTGTCCCGCAGAGCCCTATCCTCCGCTGAAGCGGGAGTTTTTTGCAGGTTGGCAACGGGAGGCATCAAGGAAAACAACTCCGTCACCCGCATCATTCCAACTTTGATAGCACGGCCTTCTCTAGTTTTGATCGCACCACGACAAGAAGATGTCTTCCCGCCGGTCGCCGCGATTCATCACGCTTGTCGCGCCGGCTTTCGAGCGAATCGGCGGCAATACTTTCCCGCTTACTGTCGTCGAAATCAGCCGCTCGGGCATTGGGTGAAAAATCGAACGCGGATGGCTTTGACCCGCTGGCTTTCAAATCTGCACCGACGTCACGGTGCTCGATCTCACGAATAGTTGTATCGCTGTAACGCCACTGCGTGTTCACTCGCATCGCTCAAGTATTCCAACTTTATTCCATCGAGGGACGACAGGCTTCCAGCCCGGCGGAAATTGGCTCGCGAACGATCAAACAGCATGGAAGTTTTCCAGCGCGCCAAGAAAACCGTGGTCCGATCCGGCGGCAGGATGCCGCCCTCTTGGCAACCAGGACGGTCGCCCCTACCGAAGTTTCTTCACGCGCAGTTTCTCGACGAAGTCCACAAAGCCTGCCGCCTGCTTGTCGAGCCGCTTGGGGATGTCATCGCTCGTGAACTGCCCCGCCGCGTCCAGCAGCTTGCCGATACCAGGCATGAAGACGCGTTCGGGGAAAATCAACGCGTTACGATAGCCGAAGATGGCTTGCAACTGCTCGACCGGTCGCAGCGCGCCCCAGATTCCCGCCGCCAGACCAACGAAACAAACGGGTCGTTGCTCGAAACTTTCCGGGAACGGCAGCATGTCTATGAAATACTTCAACACACCGGGCACGCCGCCATTGTATTCGGGCGTAACGATGACCACGCCATCCGCAGCGAGAATCGCATCGGTAAACTTTTTGAACGCCGCAGGCTTCTCCGCATACGACGTCGGCGCAAAAATTTCCGGCGGCATGTCTGCCAGGTCGAGCAATTGCGTTTTCACACCGAGGGCTTTGTAGCTCGCCTCGACGCGGGTGGCAACTTTGTGGGTGTTGCTGCCATGCCGGTTTGTTCCACTAAGGATGACTATCATGGATATGTATTAACCATGACCGCTTCCTAAGTCCATCACTTTGCCATCTCCATCTCCGTCGTAGTCGTGATAATTCCATTTGTCCTTCAAAGAGGCGCGCTCCAGCTGGTTCAAAGCTTCCAACCCTTGCGGTAGTCGCGTTGCACCCGGGCGTTCAAATCCGGCATGTTTGTCACCTTCATCCCCGGGCCGTCCCACATCACCTTTTTGCCGACGCCGGCGTGCATGGCAAGATTGCCGAGCAATGTGAATTCTGTCAGCCGGGTGCCGTAGTCGAAGCTGGCTGAAGTTTCAGTTTTGCCGGCGCGCACGGCATTCAGGAAGTCGGCAAAAATGCCCTTGGGACGCGGCAGCGTCTTGGGCGGCTCGGGTGTGTCCTTCATTTTCTGCCAGGGAAGAATGTGCATCTTGTCGCCATAGGTGCCGGTGAAGATGATGCCCTTTTCGCCCACGTAAATGGACCCGCTGTCGCTGCTGTCCAACTCTTCGTCAGGGTATTGCTTCATCAAATCGAGCAGCAGCGATGGGAAGTTGCGGTCGTTGCCCTTGGCGGCATGCAGACGTCCCTCCGGGTCACCCGTGGCATTCGCATTCATGCCTTCGTACCAATAAGCTTTCAACGCAGGCATGTCACCGCGCGCCGGGACATCCCAACGAACACGGCTGCCGGTAGGATAACGCTCATCGCTGCCGCCGCGCATCTGCTCGACTTCGATGCTCGTCGGGTGTTCGATTTTCAACGCCCAATAAACTCCGTCGAGAACATGGCAACCCATGTTGCCGATGGAGCCATTCCCGAAATCGTGCCAGCCGTGCCATTCGTGCGGGTGGAGGTCATCGTGGAAATCGCGATAGGGCGCAGGGCCGATCCATTCATCCCAGTGCATTCCTTTGGGGACTGGTTTCTTCGGAGGACGCGGCCCGATGCCGCCATTGGCGCGATTGGTCCAATGGTGGGTCTCGGTCACTTTGCCAATAACGCCCGCCCAGATATATTCGCACAGCTTCCGGTAACCTTCCTCGCAATGGCCTTGATTGCCCATTTGCGTGGCGACCTTTGTCTTTGCCGCCATCGCGCGAAGCTGTCTTGCCTCGGCGATGTTGTGGCAAACCGGTTTCTCGCAATAGACATTTTTGCCAAGCTGCATCGCGATCATGGCGGGCAAGGCGTGGTGATGATTCGGCGTGGTGATGAATACTGCGTCAATCTGCTTGCCGAGCTTGTCGAACATCTTCCGGTAATCGCTGAAAACTTGAAGCTTGCCCGGATCGCGGCCTTTGTCGGTCAGCAGCTTTTTGACGGCCTCAACATTCTTGTCGTCCACCTCCACGATGGCGACCTGGTTTTCGTCGAATGTGGACTTGAGGTGCTCCATCGCGCGCCCACCGCAGCCAATCTGCACGCAGCGCACCTTGTCACCGGCATTCGCTGCGGAAAGAATGTTGAAGGGGGCGGTGGAAAAAACACCGGCGGTGACCGCGGTGCTTTTCAGAAACGAGCGACGGGTAAATTTGAATTTCATTTTGATATAGTCATTGCTGCACGTTGAGTTGCCAGATTTGATAAGAGAAAACGCACGCGTTGCACAGCAAAAAGACAGACGAATCTCACCAGCCTGCTTATTCGTTCAAAATTGAAAAATGTGGACGGCTCGACCAAAAAAACAGGCAAAGAATCGTCATGTGCTCTGTTGCAATGAAGAGAATGTGGTTCTCTGAATCGTAAAACCAGACTTCTCTTTATTTGCTGGATGGGTAGATTTTTGCAATGCCTATCAAGCATCCCGACAGCCGCAGCCTTTTTGATCGTCGCAGTTTCCTGAGAACTGCGGCGCTGGCAGGCGCGGGCGGGTTGATCGCGGGTCGCGTGGTCAATGCACTCGCTGATGAGACGGTCGCGCTGCCGTTCGAGAACGGTGAACGCCGGCTCGTGAAGTTTCCGCAGAAGCGCCCGCTGATTCTGCTGACCACGCGTCCGCCCCAGCTCGAAACTCCGTTCTCCGTTTTCAACGAAGGCATTTTCACGCCGAATGACGCGTTCTTTGTGCGGTATCATCACGCGCAGATTCCCACGTCCATTGATCCTGCGACGTTCAGCCTGGAGATCAAGGGCAAGGTCAATTCGCCGCTAACGCTTTCACTGGCGGATTTGAAAACCAAGTTCGAGCCGGTGGAGGTGGTTGCGGTCAATCAATGCTCCGGCAACAGCCGCGGGTTCAGTTCGCCACGCGTGGCTGGCGGACAGATGGGCAACGGCGCGATGGGCAACGCGCGATGGAAGGGAGTCCGCCTCAAGGACGTTCTGGAAAAGGCGGGACTCGCCGCCGGCGCAAAACAAGTCGCGTTCAACGGTCTCGATTTTCCGGTGAATGAAAAGTCTCCGGATTTCGTGAAGGCTTTGGATGTGGATCACACGCTCGACAGCGAGGTCATGCTCGCCTACGAAATGAACGGCGAAGACCTGCCAATGCTTAACGGGTATCCGTTGCGGCTCGTTGTGCCCGGCTACTACGGCACGTACTGGGTCAAGCACGTGAACGAAATCACCGTGCTTGATGAGAACCTCGCGAACTTCTGGATGAACCCGGCTTACCTGATTCCGGACAACACGGGCGCGTGCGTTGAACCCGGAACAACGCCAAAGAAATCCAAACCCATCGCCCGTTACAATGTCCGCTCGTTCATTACGAGTCTGGCGGATGGAGACAAGGTTGCTGTTGGCAAACCGCTCAAGCTGCGCGGCATCACGTTCGACGGCGGTTACGGGGTGAACGAAGTTGTGGTTTCGACGGACGGTGGGAACACATGGCGCGAAACTGCTCTCGGTCGCGACCACGGCAAATACTCGTTTCGCGAATGGACGACCACGTTTACACCGGATCGAGCGGGCGAGATCGAGTTGAAGGTGCGTGCGAGCAACCGCATCGGGCAGACGCAACCGCTGGATCCCTTGTGGAATCCGGCAGGCTACATGCGCAACGTCGTCGAAACCGTGCGCGTCAACGTTGCTTGAGGATATGAAGAAGATTTTATTTCAGATCGGAATCGCGAGCCTCGCCGTCTTTGCTGCTCTGCTCGTGCGAGGCGAACCGTTCAAGATTGAGTTGCCGCCGGAGACCAGTTCGTTCAAACCGGCCAAAGGCGTCGAAATCGCAAACGCCCAGTGCCTCGTCTGTCATTCGGTTGAATATGTCAGCACCCAGCCGCCTTTGCCTCGCGCTTTTTGGGCTACCTCGGTCAAGAAGATGCGCGAGAAGTACGGCTCGTCCATCCCGGATTCACAAGTTGAGCCGTTGCTTGATTATCTCGTCGAACATTACGGCGCCAAAACCAGCGGAGCACCGGCTGTTTCCTCAGCCGCTTCAACCAACTCAATCGTTGCGGCTGTTGAGCCTGAATCCAAAACACCGGAGGCACTGGGCACCCGGTTCGGCTGTCTCGCTTGTCACGGTCCTGACAAGAAAATCGTGGGCCCGGCGCTCAAGGACGTCGCCGAGAAATATCGCAACGATGCCACGGCTCATGCGAAAATCACCGAGCAGGTTCGCAATGGCGGCTCGGGCAAATGGGGGCCGGCGCTGATGCCGCCGTTTCCAATGCTGACCGACGAGGAGATAAAAATTCTCAGCGATTGGATTCTAGCTTTGAAATAATTTCCAAGCAAAACCTGGCACGCGCGACCGCGTATGCCAGTGATCCCGCCATGGATTAAGGCGTGACTTCAAAGTAATGGAACCTGTAAGCGAACGGGGCGCGGCTGTGTCTGAAAGGCCAGCCGCAGCGCTCGAAATGTTCGGAAGCTGTGGAATAATCGAAAATGCTGCGGCTGGTGCTACCGCACACAACTGCGCTCCGGCAGTTGTGGGCTCGCTATATCCGTTTTGAAGACACCGCCTTGAACTCGCAACACACCTTACAATTCGTTTGAGGAATTCCCTGCGATTCAACATCCTCTCCCCATGAACCTGTTGCCAATCAAGAAGGAGATGTTCACCCCGCTCCTCATAACGGCTCTTACGCTTCTTGGGTCTTCGCCCGACCCTGTTCATGCCGCAGATACCGTCGTTTACGAGGGCAGATCCGGCCCGGGCGTCGGCAAGCACATCGTATTTCTGGCGGGTGATGAGGAGTATCGTTCCGAAGAAAGCCTCCCGCAGATGGCAAGAATCCTGGCCGAGCGGCACGGGTTCAAATGCACCGTCCTCTTTTCGCTCGACGAAAAAGACGGCACCATCAATCCCAACGCTTCAAAAAACCTGACCGGTGCTGAAGCGCTCGATCATGCCGATGCCATCTTCATGATGCTTCGCTTCCGACAGTATCCCGACAACGTGATGAAGCATTTCGTTGACGCCTATCTCGCCGGCAAACCGATCATCGCATTGCGCACCAGTACTCATGCTTTTCAGTACAACAACCCCACGAATTCAGCCTACGCCCGATACTCCCACAACAGCAAAGTCTGGCCGGGCGGCTTCGGGCGACAGGTCCTTGGCGAGACATGGGTCAGTCATCTCGGCGACAATCACAAGGAAGCCACCCGTGGTGTGGTTGATACCTCGCTCAAGAATGACGTTCTGTTGCGTGGCGTTGGAAATATTTTTGCCGACACCGGCTGCTACCATGTAAACCCCCAGCCGGATTCAACCATTCTCGTGCGTGCCGACATCCTCGCGGGAACAACTCCAGACGCCCCGCTCCATCCCACCAAGAACACGCCCCACCAGCCGCTCGCGTGGTATCGCGTTCACAAAAACGAAGCCGGCAACACCAACAGGGTTTTTTGCACCACCATGGGAAGCTCGACCGATTTGCTGGATGAAAATCTGCGCCGCCTGCTGGTGAACAGTGTCTATTGGGGATTCAACATGAAGGTCCCTGCAAAGGCGGATGTCCGTCTCGTGGGCGACTTCCAACCCTCTGCCTATAGCTTCAACGGCTTTCGCAAGGGCGTGAAGCCTGATGATCTTGCTATGCCCACGCTGACAAAACAGGCGAAGACCGGAAGGGTTTTGCCCCCCAAGCCGTTCGGCCCGGTGCCAACGCAACGGCAATTGCGCTGGCACGAAATGGAATTCTACGGTTTCCTGCATTTCACGGTAAACACCTTCACCGACAAGGAATGGGGCTATGGCGACGAGAGTGAAGCCGTGTTCAACCCGACGGATTTCGACGCCAACCAAATCGTCAAAGCGGCCAAGGAGGCCGGAATGAAGGGGTTGATTCTGACCGCCAAGCATCACGATGGTTTCTGCCTCTGGCCGAGCCAATACACCGAGCACTCGGTCAAAAAGAGCCCGTGGCGCAATGGAAAAAGCGATGTCGTAAAGGAGATTTCCGAGGCTTGCCGCCGGCACGGTCTCCGGTTCGGCGTTTACCTCTCGCCTTGGGATCGCAACCACGCCGATTACGCCCACCCGAAATACCTCACCTATTACCGCAATCAACTACGCGAATTGCTGACGAACTACGGCGACATATTCACCGTGTGGTTCGATGGCGCCAACGGCGGCGACGGTTTCTACGGCGGCGCGAAGGAGAAACGCAACATTGATAACACCATCTATTACGACTGGGAAAACACGCGGAAAATTGTCCGCGAACTGATGCCCATGGCCGTGATGTTCAGCGATGCCGGACCGGATATGCGCTGGGTCGGCAACGAGCGCGGCATCGCCGGCGATCCGTGTTGGGCCACCCTCAACGCCGCCAACCGTTATCCCGGCGGCACGAGCGATGGCCTTAACTCCGGTGAGCGACCCGGCACCGATTGGATTCCCGCCGAGTGCGATGTCTCCATCCGTCCCGGTTGGTTTTATCACGCCAAGGAGGATGCCCGCGTCAAGACGCCGGCGCAGTTGCTGGACATTTACTATCAGTCGGTCGGCCGCGGCGCAGACCTCAATCTGAACCTCCCGCCGGATCGTCGCGGACAAATTCATGAAAACGATATCGCCTCGCTGCGGGATTTTCGCCGCATCCTGGACGCCACCTTCGCGAAGGACCTCGCCCGTGGCGCAAAACTTACCGCCAGTAACACGCGCGGCGCGGCAAAGCAATTCGCCCCGAAGAACCTGCTTGATCAAAAACGCGACACTTACTGGGCGACCGACGACAACGTGACAACGCCCGAGCTCGTGATCGACCTTGGCAAACCCACGACCTTCAACGTCGTCAGCCTTCGGGAATATCTGCCGCTCGGCCAGCGCATCGATGCTTTTGCGTTGGATCGCTGGCAGGACGGACGCTGGGTCGAGTTCGCCAAAGGTACGAGCATCGGCAATCGGCGGTTGGTACGCGGCGACTACATCACCACGGCCAAGGTGCGGCTGCGAATCACGCAGGCGACTGTTTGCCCCGCGCTGTCGGAGATTGGTTTGTATGCCGAACCTGGTTTGCCAAAACACTAAAGGCTGAAAGCTAACGAATGAACGTTTACAGGATCAGCACCTTTGCGAAGCCAAATTTTGGAAAATTCAGGAATTTCGCGTCATTAGACTGCAAAGAATGCGACGACAAGTTTCTCGCATTTGACAATTTCAGAGGCCGGCCATTTCCCAAGAAGTGGCGGCGCATAGAATTGCATTTTAGCGAGCCACTTTGGCCTCGTGCGGATTTTTATACATTTGGGAGAGGTAAGTTTGTTTGCAACGAACGAGCAAAGAAAGCGGCCTGGCCGGCTATGAAGGACGCTGGGGAATTCCTTCCCGTGTCAATTGAGGGCGAAAAAGAAACTCATTACATTTTCAATGTTACACGTAGCGGGCCTTATATCGATCCAACGAAGTCGATTTGGGAATGTGGAGCTGATGAAACGGCAAACTTGGACATGCGGAGATTGGCAGCGCCAGCTTTCAATCCTGATAGTTTCGAAAAGGAAACTGTGTTCAAAATCCCAGAAAGCAGTGGGGCGATCTATTGCTTGGAGCGGACAGGTGGCGAAAAGGAGTTTAAGGCGCTGATTGAAGGTCATAAACTAACTGGCCTAGAGTTTGAACTGGCCTGGAGCAAGCAAAGTGGCCCGCTACCGCTTAAGTCACCGCCAGCGATCAAGGAATTGGTTTGGATCACGGGCGATGGGAAGAAATACAAAGCGGCTAAACGCAAATGAAAATTTGTAGAATTCGCCCCAAGACCACGCTGGTTTGCCAACCCAAAGACGCAAAGCTCCTGGCTGACGCAAATTTCAGCGGCTGCCCCTTTCCCGGCAAATGGAAGCGTGTTGAGTTGCTGTTTGAGAATGGAACGCAGGCCAAGGCTGACTTCTATGGCTTTAGCTCAAAAGCCTTGGTCTGTAGCGAGCAAGTCAGATTGTGGTGCGGCCCGTTCGAGGACGAGGGCGAGTTCTTGCCGGTCAAAATCAAAGGACTGAAAGGCCGGTATTACCTCTACAACGTCACCCATTGCGCCAGCCATTTGAACCCCAAGAAAACCACGTGGGCAACAGACAAACGCACTGGATTACGAACCATTAAGTCGCCCGCGTTCCACGCCGAACGTTTGGGCGAAGATTGCGTATTCAAAATCCCCGAGGACGGTGCCACCGCCATCTACGCCCTGGAGCGCGACGATTTTCCCGAACACGAGAACTTGAAAACCTTGGTCAAACGCCACGGATTAACCGGACTGGAATTCAAGCTGGTGTGGTCGGACAACCAGTAGCGGCGGGCCTCCCGGCCTGCCGTAGAGGGCGTGCGTCCCGCCGCCCGGAGAAATCTCCGCATCCCCAATCCGCTTGAATCATACCGGGCCATTATCTGCAAAGGCGTCTTTTCCGCCGGGCTGGAAGCCCGGGCTCTACGTCAGCCAGGATGGCCGACGCTACATTCGTGACTTCTGCCAAGCTGCCGGCCTTGGCGGTTTCGCCCGAATTGCGTTGTTGACTCGGCACCCTGCTCGGAATCCAATTTGCCAATCATGAAACTGTTTCGATTCGCTTTTCGCGTCCTCGTTTCCCTGGCGATTCTTTGTCCTGCCTTTTTGGTGGCGGCCACCAGGCAGCCCAACATCGTTTTCATCTTTTCGGATGACCATGCGTTTGCAGCCATCAGCGCCTACAACGATCCCCGAAGGCTGATTCAAACGCCGAACATGGACCGGCTGGCGCGCGAGGGAATGATCTTTCATCGGGCCATGGTTCCAAATTCCATCTGCGGACCGAGCCGCGCCTGTGTGCTCACTGGAAAATACAGCCACATGAACGGCTTTTACGACAACGTGCGCAGTCGCTTTGACGGTTCGCAGCAGACGATGCCCAAGCTGCTTCAAGCTGCGGGCTATCAGACAGCCGTCGTTGGCAAATGGCACCTGATCAGCGACCCGACGGGCTTTGATTATTGGGACATCCTCCCCGGCCAGGGCATTTACTACAACCCACCCATGAATCGCATGGGCGAGAAAATCAAACGCGAGGGCTACACCACGGACATCATCACCGACCTGTCGCTGGACTGGCTGAAGAAACGCGACAAGTCAAAACCGTTTCTGCTCATGTGCCAGCACAAGGCACCGCATCGCGAGTGGTCGCCGAACCTGAAAAACCTTGGCTGGAATGGCGATCGCAAATTCGCCGAGCCGGAGACGTTGTTCGACGATTACTCCGGTCGTGGCGAGGCGGAGCACAAGCAGGACATGACCCTCGAAAAGACGTTCACTCCGCTGGACGCGAAGTTGACCACGCCGGGCGGCATGACGGAGGCGCAGTTGAAAATCTGGAACGCCTATTACGAGCCGCGCAACCAGGCCTTCACCAACGCAAATCTCCACGGCAAGGACCTTGTCCGATGGCGCTACCAACGCTACATGCACGATTACCTTGGAGCAGTTCTGTCCGTGGATGAAAGCGTCGGTCGGGTTCTGAAGTATCTGGATGATGAGGGCCTCGCGGAGAACACCATCGTCGTGTATTCCTCCGATCAGGGATTCTATCTTGGCGAGCACGGGTGGTTCGACAAGCGCTGGATCTTTGAGGAATCGCTGCGCACGCCGCTGCTCGTTCGTTGGCCCGGCAGGACAAAACCCGGCAGCACGAACAAGGACATCGTTTCCAACATTGATTTCGCGAGCACGTTTCTCGAAGCCGCCGGCCTGCCGATTCCCGCCGACATCCAGGGCCGGAGCCTTGTGCCCGTCTTGCAGGGCAAAACTCCCGCCGACTGGCGCAGGAGTTTTTATTATCATTACTACGAGTATCCCGGCTCGCACAATGTCCGCCGCCATTACGGCGTGGTGACAGATCGTTACAAGCTCGTCCACTTTTATGCGCCGGATGTGGATTACTGGGAATTGTTTGATCTTCAAAAAGACCCGCAGGAAATGCGCAGCGTCTATGGCCAGCCAAATTACGCAGCCACGCAGAAGGAACTTCATGCAGAACTCGAACGGCTGCGGACGGAACTCAAAGTGCCCAAGCAAGACCCGCCGGAATCGTTGCCGTTGCCGGATTCAAAGAAGAAGCAACCCGAGACCAAGCAGGCTACTTAAATGAAAACTGCGCTGCTCAGTTGTGTTGGTGCGGGTGTCATTCTGATTGGTTGCGCTTGCCTTGCAGCGGATGCGCCTGCTCGAAGGCCGAACATTGTTTTCATTCTTGCGGATGATCTCGGCTACGGTGATCTCGGATGCTACGGACAGAAAAAGATCCGAACGCCGAACATTGACCGGCTCGCGGCAGAAGGCATGCGCCTCACCACCCACTACGCCGGCAACAATGTTTGCGCCCCGTCGCGTTGTGTTTTGATGACGGGAAAGCATCCCGGTCACGCCTTCATCCGCGACAACAAACAAGCGAAGTCAGCAGGCCTGCCGTTCGAGGAGGGGCAGATGCCAGTTCCATCAAACGCCCTGCAACTGCCTCTGACACTGAAGAAACTCGGGTACGCCACCGGTGCGTTTGGAAAATGGGGTTTGGGTCCGGTGGGTTCGACAGGCGATCCCGCAAAGCAGGGCATTGATCAGTTTTACGGGTTCAATGATCAGGCAGTGGCACATAATTATTATCCGACGGCGTTGTGGGATAATGATCGTGAAGTGAAGTTGAACAATCCCAAGTTCGCCGCACATCAGAAACTCCCGGCCAACGCCGATCCGAACAATCCTGCCAGCTACGAACAATATCGCGGCAAGGACTACGCGCCGGATTTGATTGCGGCCCGGGCATTGCAATTCATCCGTGACCACAAGAGTCAGCCGTTCCTGCTGTATTTCCCGACCACGGTGCCGCATCTGGCGCTTCAAGTGCCGGAGGATTCACTGGCGGAATATGCTGGGGCATTTCCCGAGACGCCGCATATTGCCGGCGCATACCTGCCGCATCGGACTCCGCGCGCAGCTTATGCTGCAATGATCACGCGCATGGACCGCGAAGTGGGCCGCATCATGAATCTCGTGAAGGAACTGGGCCTTGACGAAAATACACTCTTCATCTTCACGAGCGACAATGGTCCGCTCTACGACAAGCTTGGCGGAACGGACGCGGAATTCTTCGAGAGCGCTGGAAAGTTTCGCGGACGCAAAGGTTCAATGTATGAGGGTGGAATTCGTGTTCCTTGCATCGTGCGCTGGAAGGGAAAGATTGCCGCCAACAAGACCAACGACAGGGTCACGGGTTTCGAGGACTGGCTGCCAACCTTGCTGGAGCTGGTCGGTGCGAAAGCAGAAACCCCCTCGGGCCTGGATGGTTTCAGTTTTGCGCCAACGTTGCTTGGCAGGAAACAGGACGAGCGACCGTTTCTGTATCGCGAGTCATCCGGATACGGTGGACAGCAAAGCATCCGCGTGGGGCAGTGGAAGGCCATTCGCAGGAATTTACATCCGGGCCAAAAAGCAAAGGTCGAACCCACGCCCGTGGAGCTTTACGATTTGAACAAAGACGAATCGGAAGCCACTAATGTTGCCGACAACTTTCCTGATGTCGTCAAACAACTCTCCGCCCTGATGAAAGAGCAACATCAGAAATCGGAGTTGTTCCCAATGCGCGCGCTGGACGTGGCGCAATGACGGATGAGCGGCGCATCATTGCTGGTTGAATTGAATCCAGTCGAGGCTTAGGAAATTAATCTGTCCCAGACTTCTGAAGATGACGACAAGGTCGGCTCTTTGTTCGAGAGACTTGATCGGCGTGACGATCTCCTTCCAGTTTTTCCAATCACCTGTTGGTTTGACTTCAACACTAGCGAGAATCTCGCCGACGGCTGAATCACGATGCAGTTCAATTGTCCCACCTGTATCGGGTGAAGCGACACGAAAGGTGACACTTGCTGCATCCGAGAGATTCAACGACGCGAATCGCGCAGTTGCACCGTCGGTACAGGCTCGCAAACATTTCCCCGCACTTGCGTTACCTGCGCCCTGAATGATTGATCCAGTGCGATCGGAACTTTCCTCTGCCTCCATTCGATGGTTTCGGAGCATGACGGTTGTCTTGCCTACGAGCGATGCCGCAGGCGGGCGGCCTGCGTCGGTATAACTCACCTCCAAAACTCCGACACGATTCTGTTGTTCTTCCGGAACGTTGATTCTTGCCGTGAGGCCGCGGGTCATATCCATGCCGGCTTTGCCGGGTTCAAGACTGTAAATCCAGCGAACCATCATTTGCACCTGATCTGTTGTGAGTTGTTCGTGAGCCAGCATCGGTGCGTCACCCCAGACGCGGCTCGAACCTTTGATGACACGTTCCACGGTGGCATCAATCGCGCCGGCCTGGCCGCGATACTTGTTGGCGATGTCCATCAGGGCTGGGCCGACAATTTTTTGACCCACCGCATGGCAGTTGAAACAGTCGTTCTGTCTCATCATGGCAAGACCGGGTTCGACATTTTCCTCGCGTCCGTCTCCCTTGCTCCATCGGGCGCTTACGAATGTGCGCGCGTCCATGAGTTCCTCATAGTTGGCAGAGCTTCCATCCTCCACGTCCTCGACCAGGACCTTGTAGATCAAAGGTTTTCCGGGTGTGAAAAAATCACCGTTTTCTGGCGAAAGAAAACGCACCTGCGGAGGAGTGTTGCCAACAAGCAGCGGTAACGATGCTTTGGAGATTCCGCCACGCCCGTCGTTGACTTGAAGTTCGACGCTGTAGTTTCCCGGCTGCTCGACGGTGAACCTCGGATTGGCTTCGGTTGAAATCAGTTTGTTGGCTGGATGCAGTCGCCACTCGTAACTAAGCGAATCTCCTTCATGATCCTTCGAGCCGGCACTTGAGAGGGAAACGGTGAGTGGTTCGCGACCAGAATTTGGTGAGGCGCTTGCGATGGCCACGGGAGCAATGTTGCCGCGTTGATAGGATATTCTGAGCAGCTTTGAGTCAGGATTTGCACCCCAAGTCTCGCCATAATCAATCATGTACAGACAGCCATCGGGGCCAAAGTGGCTGTCTTCGGGTCGCTTGATAATAAACCTGCCGGATTTTTGTGCTTCGATGATCTTGTTCTTGTCGTTTGCGATGACTATCGAGGAAGTAAAAGGCTCTATCCCGACTAATCTTGAGTTCTTGTCGAGTCGAGCCCATTTGATGAACGGCCTTTGCCAGTCGTAAAAGAGCAGGCACTGATCGTACTGTTCTGGAAAGCCACCCGTCTTTGCAAACGAGGGCCGATAATGAAACACCGGACCCGCACAGGCTGTGCGCCCGCCTTCACCCAGTTCGGGGAACTGGGTGGATTTGCCGTACGGCCAGTAGATCATGGCAGGCTGCGCGGGTGGCAGAATTTTTGAGCCGGTAT
>JABFSR010000040.1 GCA_013140495.1 Verrucomicrobiota bacterium | reverse complement strand
CTGTTTTCCTTCAACCTTGGTGTCGAAGCGGGACAGATTGCCGTAGCCTCAATCGTGTTACCCCTGATCTGGTGGTTGAGGAAAAAAGAATACTTCGTCCAACGCGGCGTGCCGGCGTGCTCGGTGATCGTGGCTCTGGCCGGCACGTTCTGGTTTGTGCAACGCGTGTGGCCGGGATGACATGCACTGAAACCACCGCGACTTTTGAAACTTATTCAACGGCGAAGTTTGTTCAATATGCACAGAGGTCAACAGTCATTCTCTTCGATCTGCAACGAGGTGGTTTTGCAAATGCTCATTTTGCGCGGGTTCGACCGTGAATTCTGCAACGACCACGACCTGCTCAGAACCGGCACCGCGTTAGCTATGTAGTTGAACGCGTTAACGAATTTGAACACGTAAAATCCATGATAAAGACAGCAGCAGGTCAATCTCTCGATTCCGCAGGCACGGTCACTGCAACGTCAGGGAATTCTTCGTCACCCATCAACCTCTGGCTGGTTGATGATAATCATCGAATACGCAGAACGATTGCGGAGATACTCAGCAACTGCGATGGCATCAATTGCACCGCCTCCTTTTGCTCGCCAAATGAAGTGTTAAGCAAACTTGCCAGCAAGGTTGGTCCGGACGTGATCCTGTTGGACATTCACATGGGTGACCACAACGGTCTGGATACGATACGCCCGATCAAATCCCTTTCGCGTTCAACCCGCGTTTTGATGTTCACGACGTTTTTCGATTCCGAGTCTGAATCCAGAGCCAAGGCTGACGGGGCTTCCGGCTTTCTGCTCAAAACCTTTCCTCTCCAGAAAATCCTG
The DNA here is from genome assembly GCA_013140495.1 of Verrucomicrobiota bacterium. Taxonomy (GTDB): domain Bacteria; phylum Verrucomicrobiota; class Verrucomicrobiia; order Limisphaerales; family JADLHS01; genus JADLHS01. Next base: position 5,417 of record JABFSR010000040.1, on the reverse strand, counting down.
ACAGCCATCCGTCAGGCATACGATCAGCCCTCGCCGCATCCAAAAATGATCAGTTCGCAGCGTGCGACAATTCACCCAACACAGACGAATACACTGCATCCGCAAAAACGAGGCGTAACTTTGCCGTCTCCAGATAATCAACTGACGTCAAAAACCGCAAAACGTTCGCTCTGGATGGAGCAATGCATTGAACTGTTTCGCGGCATTCGCAAGTGATTGGCGGCAGCAACTGAGGCCCGCAAATGGCCTCTCACCTCGCCTGACGCACGCGGATTGTGTACCGCTTCCCAAGGGTGTTTGCTGCGGTAAACTTCACCTGCTCCGTTGAGTTCTCGGTGAGAATGACGGTCTGGAACGGCGTTTCGTCGCCGGTCGTCACGCCCAAGGCATCCTTGAAGACGCAGTTTGCCTGAATCTCGATGCGACGATTCTCGCGGTTGCGAATCTGCGCCACGACTTCGAGCCGACCATCTTCCAACATTCGTTCGTTGATGCCTGAGCAAGTAATCGTGTGCTGCACGCCCGGATCAAGCAGCACGAAGCGCTCGGAGTTTTCATAGGCCGGGGTTTTGGATTGCTGTGGTAGATACGGCCCTTTGTCATAGGTGTTCTTGCAACCTGCAACGATCAGGACTGCGGCTACGGAGATGATGGCGAGGAGTTTTGTTTTCATTGTGTTTGAGCGTTTCGGGTATTTACGTTTCGATGTTTGGTTTGACGCTCGCCCTCACCCCGGCCCTCTCCCCCCGAGGAGAGGGGAATCGTCCGTCAGTTGTGAGGCAAGCAGAGTCTGTTGGTAATTCGTCCGGCCTTTCCGAAAAGAATTGGCGGAGAGGCAAGGAGATGTTGGATTTGCCAGGGCGCGCGTTTGCACTCACCCTCTCCTGGGGGAGAGGGCCGGGGTGAGGGCGGACAAACCACAAATAATTCGGAGTCGCGTTCATTGCGTTTGCGGCGTGATTGAACTGTCGCTCACGAACACCACCTTGTCACGGTCAGTGTTCGGGATGTTCACGGTGATTTGTTTGGTCAGTTTGGCGACGACCTTGTCGCCCGGCTCGAGAAATTCCACGGTCACGGCATGCTGCCCGGGAGGCAGTGACATGGTGGCAAAGCTGACAAACTGCGGGAGGTTGTCCCACGTGCGCGTGTCAGATTCCGGCGTCGTAGCGGCGGAGAAAATCTTGCTGACGATACCCGCCAGCATCAGCCCGGCGCCAACTTCATCCGTGGCATCATGGCGACCACGGCGCGGGCCGCTTGCAAGGATCGCGCCGCTGATGATGGCCGCATCGCCGATTGTATCCGTTGCGGATTTGAACACGGCCTTGTTTCCCAACACGTGATCCATGACACGCCCGCCGCGGGTGGTTGCTTGAAAATTTACATCATCCGTCGGCGCTATGGGAAAATTTGCGGCGCCAGTCTTGATCCGCGCTGCCACGATGGATGAAGAGCGTGTGCGAATGCGCAATTGCTCGCCGTACTGGCCGCCGCCGTATTTCAACGGGCCGGGGCCGAACTCCAGAAACACGAGCACGTTTGCCTTCGGGTTGTAGTCCGGAAGGTTGATGTTTTTGGAATTTGCCCGCGCGCGTTTGAGAGCGTCCGAGCCGTCGCCTGCGAGCTTGGTGGTGGCGAGGCCGTCGAGATAATCGGGGAGCACCCAGTCGCCGGCATATTTCTTGTCCTCGGCGTCGCTGTCCTCGAACTCGGCACTGCGGAAACAGGCGCGGGCATTGTCCGGTTCGCCGTCCATCCAGTAAATGATTCCGCGATAAAAATAAGCCATGGCGCGCTCGTAAGGCTCGCCGATGAATGTCTTCTTCGCTTCCGCATGAAAATAGCTGCGAGACTTCCGCGCATCCGCGTCCTTGCCATAAATGCCGCCGAGCGTGAGCAGTGCGTCATCTAGTAGGGGCTTGGCGACATCGAATTTGCCCTGGCGCATGGCGGCGGCGGCGGTGCGGTATTGCCAGAGAACTTTGTCGCGCGGTGGGCCGTTGGCGATCATGTTCGGCCCATCCACGAGGATGTCGCCGGTCAACGGGACGGTGTGCGTCGGCGTGGTGGCGCAGCCGGTGAGCAGGACGAACGCAAACAGGAGAAAACATTTCAACGCAAAGGCGCAAAGACGCAAAGGCGCAAGAGTTTTGGACTGCGGTGGCAGAGCGCAGCGGCGACACCGCTTTCGCCAGCCATGTGCCGATTGAAATACTTTAGCGACCCGCCAGCCCAAAGCGGCGTGGCGCTTCGCTTCCCGCCGCAGTCCAAGATGCGACAGGTTTGCGTTGCGCCTCTGCGATAATTCCTCCGCTTTCAGCAAACGCGGGAAGAAGCTTGTGTTTGGCTCGCCCTCACCCCAGCCCTCTCCCCCAGGAGAGGGGGAAACGCTCGGCCGCCGTGGATGAATCGAGACACGCTCGGTTGTTCGCGTCACTTGAAGCGAATTGAAATAAGACGACGATGACACAAGCAGCGCACAAATATCAGTGAAGCGCCGATGAACTCTCCCTCTCCTCGGGGGAGAGGGCCAGGGTGAGGGCGAGCGTGAAACTAAACTCTTCACGACGCACCTCCGATCCAAAGCGGCGTCGCACTCCGCTTGCCACCGCACTTCAAAATTGCGCCGGTCAACGTGACGTGATGTTGCGGCGCGGTGGAGCAGCCGATGAAAAGGAAAAAGCCAGTAAGTAACAACGCTGAAACGAGTAATTTCATCGACCTATTTATTATGTCGTATTACCTGAGCAAAGGCCCGGCATGATCAAACACGGTCAATTTTTCTCCCGGTTGCTTATACTTTAAGAATGACTCTAAATCGTCTTCAATAACGCGCCGTGGCTCTTGGCCTGCGAGTTGAAACTCAACCATCTTCAGTTGCCCGGAGAAAATTAGTTCCAGAAAATTCACCATTGCTGGCGCGATGTCGTCGCCATAATCCGGAATGAGACTTTCACCATGCGTATGCCACGCGTTGTCAACCAGCCCAAAAATTGTGTCTCCGTCATCTAATTCCCCAATCTCAATTTCTCCGAAGCCAGAGGGAAGCGGGATGCGAATACGGTGGCCGCACGAATAAAACCCAATATTTTTATCCTTTAGCAGACCTGCGACTTTTGAAGATAGAGCATCCATTGACCTTTCACCGATACGCCGCGTCTTCGAGTCCCTGCTTTTTGATTTCAGCGTTGTCGCCCCAGACGATGGTGCTGGTGCGCGCGTCAATGAGTTGGAATTCGTAGAGGATGTAGTCACTCGTGCCCGCCTTCGTGCGCGTGGATATTCCGCCGAGCGTGCCGGTGAGGAAATAATCCGTGCCCTTGAATTCCTGAAGTTTTGGATCGCTATTGGCCGTGACCGCGCCTTCGCGCTTGAGGTTGCGCTCCTTTTCCAAAGCAGCCATGCGTTCGCGCGCGAGGAACTGCACCTTGCCGCCGGATTTCTTGATGAGTTCGGAGCGGAGACGGGTGTTGAACAAATCCTTGTTGATGGGGAACCGTGTATGGTTGTCCACGGAATCGAGCACGATGATGGGTGGCGTGACGGCCTGCGCAATCTGCGGGATGGCCAGGATGCTGCGCACCATCTTGTCGGTGACGGCCACGAGGTCCTGAGATTCGACGCCCGTACCGGCGACGAAGCCCTGTTCATCGGCGTTCATGCGCGTAACACCGACGCCTGAGGGATTCTTGACGCCGCTGGAGGCGCAACCTGCGACAGCCACGGCAACGATGATTGGAAGGATAAGTTTGATGATGGTCGTTTTCATATTTTCAAAAAAGTATTTAACCACGAAATACACTAAACACACGAAAAGGAAACACCGAAGTCAGTTGTAAATGTTGCATGATGAGGCGGTGCGGGGATGTTTTTTGAATCCTTTCGTGTAGTTCGTGTGTTCCGTGGTTCATCAGAACGTCGGCGCATCCGGCACGCGCGAGGCATCGGCAATTTGCGGGCGCGGCGTCCAGTAGTAGGTCGAAGTCGGGCCGGGCTTGGAAGTGATCGAATAGTCCGGAGTCCGAAGTCCAGTGTCCTGAGTCGGTGCGGCGGGATCCGGTTGGGTGTGCGTGACAGGTGTCGTCACGGTTGCGGCACCGCGCTCCTGTCTTCTTGCGCTATGTTCCGCGATGCCGCCAAGCACAAGTCCCGCCGCTGCACCGATGGCTGCACCACCCCCTGGATTTCCCTTCGCGCCCTGTCCGATCAATGCGCCGGAAGCCGCGCCGAGCACTGTACCGCTTATGGCGTAGTTGGGTCGCGCCGTGGAACGATAGTAGTAGCCCGGCGCGCAATACGAATTCGGCGCGTAGTAAACATAAGCCGAATTGCCGCAGTGTCCGTAGCCGTAGCCAAAGCTGACGGCTGGGGCGGTGGAATAAACGTATCCAGGAGAGTCGTAGTAATAATTTCTGCGCGATTCACCAGCGATTGCGCCTGCGAGCAAGCCTACACCTGCGCCAATGGCAGCGCCGTTACCAGAAAAGCCGTGCCGGCAATCACCGCCGACAACCCCTCCGATCAAACTGCCAAAAAGCGCGCCGTGAAATGCTTCAGGAGAGAACAGTTGCGCCTGTGCGGTCAGCAGGCTTGCGCTCAACGACATGGTTGCAATGACTCGTTTCATAACTCGCGATGGTTTCGACGCACCGGACTTCGGTTTATTCGTCGTGGAATCCTAGCATGAAAGAAGGCCATCGTAAATGGACTGCCACAAAACTGCGACGCGCAGGTCAAGCCCTCCAAAATCCACGGATCAAAGGCAAATTCCCGTTCACCGGTTTTCCAGGACTTCACGTGGGATGTGGCTCATTTGCATTCCAAAAACCAGCAAGGCTATGAGTCCAAAATACATTATGCCCATGACCCAGCGTTGGCCGGGTGTGACTTCGAAGTAGCGTCGTTCTTCGTCGCTCTTGCGGCGGAACAAGGAAAAGAGTCTGGGTGCGGACATGATCAGAATTAGGATGAGAATGAAGTTTGGCCGCATGATCGTCAGCCCGACCATGATCGCGAAGCCAACGATCCACAACCAAGGCGAGAGAGCGGTGACAATGCGACCGCCGTCGAGAAAACCCACTGGCGCGAGATTAAAAAGGTTGAGGAAAAAACCGGTATATGCCAGTGCGCGAAACATCGGGTTGCCCGTGGCGAGGTATATCAACTCGCACGCGGCCGCGCCGAGAGTTCCAAGCAAAGGTCCGCCGATGCCAACCTGCGCCTCAATCCAGGCGTTCCGCGGGGCTTCTTTGAGCGCAATGATCGCCCCCATAAACGGAATGAACACGGGAGCGCCAACCTTGAGTCCGCACCTTCTGGCAGCGACCAGATGGCCGCATTCATGCACGAAGATGAGCAGCACGAAACCAACTGCGAACCACACGCCCCACATCATGTCATAGGCACCGATGGAG
>JABFSR010000153.1 GCA_013140495.1 Verrucomicrobiota bacterium | reverse complement strand
ACTCCAACGGATCCAGAGGTCGGCAGGTAGCGTACGCTCAAAAAAACCAGTTACGGTAAATCTCGATCTCATCCAGCACGCCTCCCGCCCAGTAACGGTTTTCAGGAAGCGAGAAGGTTTTTGTCTGACGATCGAAGATTAGCTGAGTCGGCTTCTCGCAATCGTTCGGGTCGTACGCATGAAATTCAATCTGCGCTGCCGATGCCGTCGCGCCAAAAATCACCATGCCATGATTGATTGTGAGCTTGGGAAACAGGACGAGGTGAATGATCGGCGGACGATTCGCCGCCACAGCATCCAGCAACCTCTGCGCGGTGTTCTCCTGATGCGCGCGGCTGATGGGCAGGATCATCCGCCAGTGACTTCGCAACACGTACGAACGCCACGCACCGCCACACAACGATTTCAGCGAACCTGCATACGATTGGCTGAACTCCCGCAGCCCGTGGAATCCCGGAAACACAACGGCACGGTCGGGCGTGCAGCGCTCGCGGGGATTGCGCCAGACGACTTCGCGTATTCGTTGGCGGTAAGAGGCATCGTCAACCTCAGGTGCAGACGGATCAAATCGTGCGTGATAAAAGAACTGCCGCGCAGCCCGGGTCAGCACGAAACATCGCAGTGCATAATCCGGCTTCGGCTCTCGCCGGGCAAAGCTCATTTTGCCCGTGGTGCAATCGAACCTGTATTCCCAAAGCAGTTCGTTGGAGTAGGAAAAACTGTCCCTAGCGAAATCAAAACGACGCGCATTCCACGCGACGGCGGTTTCGCGCGGCGATGGTGGTTCGGTTAATAGGTTGGTGTCCGAGTGCATTTCGCTTGCGGGGCAAGTTAGTGGTGCGCTAACAAACTGACAATGCTTTACGAGCGTTGGGCCAAAGTAGCCGCCGCGCGACGCAACGAATTCGCGTTGCGCGATCTGGCTTCATCACGACGCTGGACATTCGGGGAATTGTTTGATGCCGGTGAACGCACGAGCGTCCCCTGCCCATCTGGATTCTGTCATCCACAGGGACACGGCTCGGAATTCATTCTCACATTGCTGTGTGGATGGCGGGAAAAGAAGTTCATTCTTCCGCTCGAAATCGGACAGAGCGCCCCGGCTATTCCGACTCCTCCGGCGTGGTGTGTTCATCTCAAGTCAACTTCCGCGACCACGGGCGCATCACGCGCTGTCGGTTTCACGGAGACGCAACTTGCCGCTGATGCCGAAAGCATCGTCGCCACGATGGGACTGCGCGCGGACTGGCCAAACCTGGGCGTCATATCCATGGCACACTCGTATGGCTTTTCCAATCTCGTGCTACCGTTACTGCTACATGGCATCCCCCTGATCTTATCGCCGTCTGCATTGCCTGAAGTGTTGAAGCGCGCGGCAGAGGGCGAATGCCATTCCACGCTCGCTGCTGTCCCCGCACTTTGGCGTGTGTGGCACGAGGCGGACTCGATCCCCGCAAACGTACGGCTGGCAATTTCTGCGGGCGCGCCGCTGCCGCTCGAACTCGAACGCGCGGTGTACAACACGAAGGGTTTGAAGATTCACAATTTTTACGGTTCGAGCGAATGTGGCGCAATTGCATACGATGCAAGCGATACACCACGCACCGACGAAGCTTGCGTGGGCGCACCAATGCGAGAGGTGAATCTGTCGGTCAACGAAACCGGCTTGCTTACCGTCCGCAGCAACGCCGTGGGCGAAACCTATTGGCCTGCGCCACAAACGACCCTGGGCAACGACTGCTTTGAAACGAGCGATCTTGCCGAACTCAAGGACGGCCTGGTTTTTTGGCGGGGACGGGCCAGCGAAATCATCAACGTGGCGGGCCGCAAGGTGTCGCCGCTGGCGATTGAGCACGCGCTCACGGAACACCCCCAGGTGCGGGCGTGCCTTGTGTTCGGCGTGCCTGCACTTGACCCAGGCCGTGCGGAAGACGTGGTGGCCTGCGTCGTTGCCGAAAGCACGGCAAGACCGGACATTCTGCGCGACTTTCTTTCAACCCGCATTGCACCGTGGCAGATGCCGCGCGATTGGTGGTTCGTGGACTCATTGCAACCAAACAGCCTGGGCAAACTCTCACGCACCGCGTGGCGGCAGAAATATCTGGAGCGCGCCGCAACAGAAAGTCAGACTCAAACAACATGAATACAGTCCTGCACAAGGGAAGGTTTTTGACCCTCATCAAGGAAGGTCACTGGGAATACGCTGAACGCGCCAATGCCACTGGCGCGGCAATCATCGTGGCAGTGACGGACGAGCGGACGGTGGTACTGGTGGAACAATATAGAATCCCGGTTCACGCGCGCACACTGGAATTTCCCGCCGGGCTCATCGGAGATGAACCCGGCCAGAATGGTGAAGCCCATGCGGACGCAGCCAGGCGCGAACTGATCGAGGAAACTGGCTTCGACGCGGAACGAATGGACATATTGACGCACGGACCTGCGTGCAGCGGGTTGGGATCTGAAGTGGTGACACTATTCCGAGCCTCGGGATTGCGACGCGTAGGTAACGGAGGTGGCGTGGACAAGGAAGACATCACGGTTCACGAAGTTCCTCTCGATGGCGTGGACGCGTGGCTTGAGGCAAAGGGCAAGGACGGGGTGCTGGTGGACCCAAAGGTTTACGCCGGACTTTATTTTATTCAAAGAGCCGCAACCTGATTGGGTGTATTCCCAATTCGTGAGGTTACGTAGTGACCAGATTGAACCCATAGCAGGACCGCAGCGCCTGCCGATTGCAATTTCTCACCTTTTCAGCCTGTTCAATTACTTTGACGCATCGCCTGCGTTCCCGTAGCGTTCCCACCCTTTATGTTTGACTGGTTTAAGAAAGTTTTTGGCACAAAGAACGACCGCGAAGTGAAGAAGCTTCGCCCGCTGGTCGTGCGTATCAATGAGATCGAGGCGGGCCTGCAATCGCTGTCCGACGACGATTTGCGCAAGAAAACTGCCGATTGGAAGGCTGAACTCTCGAAGATCGAAGACAACGCCCAACTGGCCGCCAAACTCACGGAGATTCTTCCAGAAGCCTTTGCTGTCGTCAAAAACGCCTGTCGCCGCCTTTGCGGGCAGGACGTCATCGTCCGCAGTCATCCGATCAAATGGGAAATGGTCCCGTTCGACGTGCAGCTCATTGGCGGCATCGCATTGCACACGGGCAAGATTGCTGAAATGGCCACGGGTGAAGGCAAGACACTCGTCGCCACTGCGCCCGTGTATCTCAACGCACTCACGGGTCGCGGCGTGCATGTTGTGACGGTGAATGACTACCTGGCAGCGCGCGATGCAGAATGGATGGGCGCGGTCTATAAATTTCTCGGCCTCAGTGTGGGTGTGATTCTGCATGATCAACGCCCCGAAGTGCGACGCGAGCAATACAATTGCGACATCGCCTACGGCACGAACGCGGAATTTGGTTTTGATTACCTGCGCGACAACGGCATGGCACAGCGCAAGGAGGAGCAGGTTCAACGCGGGCATTACTTCGCCATCGTTGACGAAGTGGACTCCATCCTCATTGATGAAGCCCGCACGCCGCTCATCATCAGCGGCCCGGCGGTGCGCACCTTTGACGAGCAATACGCGCAATGGAAGCCCTCTGTGGAATCACTCGTGCGTGCGCAGGAGCGTTTGTGCGCAAAGTTTCTTTCCGAGGCGGAAGAGCTTTTGAAGAAGCTGCGCCCCGAGGATGGTTCGACGCCACAGAATCCCGCCGCGTTGGAACGTGAGATCGGATTGCTGTTGTTCCGCGTGAAGACGGGCCAGCCAAAGTCGGAGAAGTTGATGACCATTCTCGAAGAGCCGGCCAATCTCAAGATCATGAACGACTCGGAGCTGTCGTTGCACACGGATCAAAAGAAGGTGGAGCTTTACGCCGAGAAGGAGCAGTTGCTGTTCGCCATCGAAGAGAAGAGTCACGAAGCCGACCTCACCGAAAAGGGCCGAAACTTCATGAGTCCGAAAGATCCGGACGCGTATGTGCTGCCGGACCTGAGCACGGAGATGCACGACATTGACGTCGGCCCCGAGCCGGACCCGCGCAAGCGCATGGAGGCCAAGGCGAAGTTGCAGGCGGACTTTGAGACAAAGGCGCAGAAGATTCACGCCATCGCGCAGTTGCTCAAGGCCTACTCGCTTTACACGAAGGACGTGGAATACGTCGTTCAGGAAAACAAGGTCATCATCGTAGATCAAAACACGGGCCGCATGATGACGGGCCGCCGGTGGAGCGATGGATTGCATCAAGCCGTGGAAGCCAAGGAAGACGTCGAGATCGAACGCGAGACCCAGACGCTGGCAACGATCACGATTCAGAATTATTTCCGCCTTTACCAGAAGCTTGCGGGCATGACCGGCACGGCGGAAACCGAGGCGGGCGAGTTCTTCGACATCTACAAACTCGGCGTGCTCGTCATTCCGACGAACATGCCCTGCCTGCGCAAGGACGCGAACGATTCCGTCTATAAGACCCGGCGAGAAAAGTTCAACGCCGTCCTCAACGAGATCAAGACCATCCACGCGCTGGGCCGCCCCATACTCGTAGGCACGATTTCCGTGGAAGTGAGCGAGCAGCTTTCCCGCATGCTGCAAAAGGAGAAACTGATCCATTCTGTTCTCAACGCCAAGTATCACCAGCAGGAGGCAGAAATCATCACCCGCGCCGGGCAGCGCGGCGCCATTACCATCGCGACAAACATGGCGGGGCGCGGCACGGACATCAAACTCGGCGCCGGCGTTGCGGACGTGGGCGGCCTGCATGTTCTCGCGACCGAACGTCACGAAGCCAGACGCATTGACCGCCAGTTGCGCGGACGCTGCTCGCGTCAGGGCGATCCGGGTTCATCGCACTTTTTCATTTCGCTTGAAGACGATTTGATGCGCTTGTTCGGCGCTGGCAACATCGTCAAATACATGGAGAAGCTTGGCCTCGAAGAGGGACAGGAACTGGAGCATCCGCTCCTGAACCGTTCCATCGGCCAGGCGCAGAAACGCGTCGAACAGCACAACTTCCAGATCCGCAAACGCACGCTCGAATACGATGACGTGATGAACAAACAGCGTGAAGTTATTTATGGCTTCCGTAATGAGATCATCGGTTCGAGCGATGTCCGCGACCGCCTCATGGACATCATGGAGGAAGTCGTCATCACCAAGGTCGAGCAATTCACCAAAGCCGATTACAGCGAGTCAGAGTGGCAGGTGCGTGCGTTGTCGGATTGGGTCAACTTGAATTTCCCGCTGGGAATTCCAGAGCAGGAGATTGGCAAGGCTGCGGAGTCAGGCAAGGATTCTCCCGTGTCAGGTTCGCTCTACGACGGACTCAGCCCGGCGCAATTTGCCGTGTGCAATTTCATCAGCGACAGCATCCGCAAGGCGTACGAACTCAAGATCAGTTTTGAGGAGCCGGACAAGCTCGCGACGGTGGAGCGCTTCACCATCCTGAGCGCGATTGACAAACTGTGGCAGGAACATCTCTACGAGATGGACAGCCTGCGTTACAGCATCGGCCTGCGCGCGCATGGCCAGCGGGATCCGCTCATCGAATACAAGGCTGAAGCCTACAAGATTTTCGACGAATTGATGGTCAACATCAAAACGGAAATCTGTCACAACATCTTCCGCAGCGCATCCAGCCTGATGGCGTTTGAAAACTTCCTGCGCAACGTGCCGCAACAGACCAAACACGACCCGACCAGCGCGTTTGGTGAGCCGCCCAAACCGGATGCGGGCAAAGCAAGCGATGTTGTCAGCCAGGCCGCCGAAGATCTCGCGAAACAAACACCCAAACGCACCGGGCCCAAGGTTGGCCGTAACGATCCCTGCCCTTGCAACAGCGGAAAAAAATACAAGCAGTGCTGCGGTAAATAGCGCAGGAAAACTCCGCTTGCCACCGCGCAAAAACGGGAGCAGGTTATGTCCGATGAAACTGAGATTGGATCTGCTGGAGCACCTGACTGACCAGGACATACTGGAGGAGGTGCTGGCAAACAATCACCGCTACAAGCCCGAGCCCAATTTCTCAAAAACTGGAGTTGGGAGTTTGTCATCAGCCTCAACAGAGGAGCGTGCGAAAGAGGAGGAGCGCAGCACGGCCTTAATAGAGAAACTCAAGAAGCGGCTGCAACAGAATGGGCAGAAAAACAGCGAGCCGCCCTCTCCCTCTCCGAAGTCCTAGACTTTCTCCGTTACTGTCACCGTCGGTCTCCATTTCTCTTTTTCAACGGCAACACTTTCGCAGACATTGGAAGACAGCTTGTGAGCGCTCTTTTCGCGGAGCTTGCAACCGGGCGCCGCAGGGAAGTGATGTCCGCCGTGGGCCATTACATTGCCGGTGTTCTGGATCGTGAAGCAATGGTGGAAATTGTGGAAACACTTTCGCGTTCGGCGGACTTCAAACCAGGCGACCGTGTAAAGACATTGCGCGGTTCGACTCATGGCAATGTGCTGCACGTACTTGAAAATGGCCGTGTAGTGTGGCAACCGGACGGAAGCACCGCAGAACTCACCGGCCTGCCGGAAAGCCTCACACCGGAAGAATAGCCTCTGATTGCGACTGCAATGAATTCAAGAGGCAAAGATCCTGTTCGACGCTGCGGTTACTTTGGATGGTGGCATCATCAAAAGCCGCAAGGAAAAATTGATTGAGCCAAATTTCAATTCGCTGCGCTCAAAAGTTCGTGAAGTGACGACGAGTACCGTGTAGCCTGCGCACGATCGTCACTGAGATGAAGCACCCATTCGATTCAATTTATTCCAACGACGAACGCCATCTGGACGCCATCGCGGACGAAAGCCGCGATGTTTTGGTATTGAACACCGGATTCGATCCCGCAGGAAAGTCTGCGCCCCACCCGCCGCGTCAATTGCAGTTGACCGCCGCCTCCACGCGTCTGATCGCAAAATGCTCTCGAATTTTACGCACGGGCGGTTGGATGTTTGTTTACGGCACACCAGAAGAACTCCCGTTCTGGGCACTGCAATTGTCGGCAGATGCGTCATCGCCGTTGACCACCGGACGAATGGTTTTCAAATACTGGATCGCTCTCGACATCGAGGACGCGTCGGCAAACAAAACCCTCAAGCCCTCACACCTTGGAGTGCTGATGTTCTTCAAGGAATCTGGCGACAAAAAAAATCCAGCCACACCACACCTGAACATTGACGCAGCGCGCAGCCCTCACGCTTATTGCGCAGCGTGCGGAAAAACAGTCAAGGACTGGGGTGGCAAGAAGCACCTGATGAATCCCCATGGCGCAGCGCTCTCGGATGTCTGGCGCGATCTGCCACGCCGCGTCATCCGGGATAATCTGATTCCTGAGGATGTCATTCAACGTCTCGCTCTCTTGACCGATGCAACCCGGGAGAATTGTTTGCACATCATCCAGTCAGGCCGCGGCATCGAGGTCACGAGCGCGGGCAACCCTGCCATTCTGAAACATTCCACGCCAACCGTAGCCGCCTCCACCGATGCTTCATCTCCTGCGACGCTGGAACTGGATCATATCCACGACGGCGATTGTGTTTCGTTCCTGAATCGCGTGAAGGAACTTCATCCGCGTGGGACGTTTGATCTGGCGTTTGCCGACCCGCCCTACAACCTGGAGAAGAAATACAGCGCGCACGACGATGCAATGGCCGATGCGCATTATATTGAATGGTGCAACTCCTGGCTTGCGGCCATGGCGGACAATTTGAAACCGGGCGGCAGCCTGCTGGTGCTCAACCTCCCCAAGTGGTGTCTGCATCATGTCGCTTTTCTAAGCAAGCGGCTGGAATTCCGCCACTGGATTGTCTGGGATGCACTCTCCGATCCGCGCGGCAAGATCATGCCTGCGCACTATGGCCTGCTCTGGTTCACCAAGCCCGGCGCGAAACCCGTCTGCAACTACTCACCCATGGGCAATCGCTCGCGCAAGGATTTTGTCCAACCGCCAGATGCGCCGAAGTATTGCCTGCGCGCCTCGTGCATCAAGAATCGAAAACAACTGAGCAACGACGAAAAAGTTGAACTCACGGACGTATGGTGGGACGTGCATCGCATCAGGCACAAGCGCGACCGCGACGCGCACCCGTGCCAGTTACCGGAAAAACTCATGGCGCGGATCATCAAACTGACGACGCGCCCGGGCGATGTGGTATTTGATCCGTTCGGAGGAGCAGGAACAACTGCGATTGCCGCCGCCAAGCTGGGCCGCAAGTTTGTGGTGACGGAAATAGACTCCCGCTACGCGAAGATCACGCGCGAAAAACTCGAAGCAATGAAACAACACGCCGACATGTTCGGTGAGTTTGTCGTGCCGAGGAAATCCATCGAACGGAAGCGCAGAGACGTGACGAAACGGCAGATCGAATCTTATCTTCAGGAACTCGCTGCGAAGTTAAAACGCGTGCCCACAGAAGACGACGTCACATCCGAACGGCCGGAGATGCTCCGGGAGATTGATTTGCTTTACCCGAATCGCGGCGCGGCCTTCAAGCGGGCGAAAATTGGGCTGGCGAGTTGACGCTCTCCCCGAACTCTCCAATTCGGGGAGCACGCCACGCCACGACTGAGGAAATCATTCGCCGGATGATCCCAATCCATCACGAGCAACCTCGAAAACATCCCTCTCAACCGAGGCAACAACCGAATGCTTTCCATTCTTCCAGCCACTGAGGAACGAGGACGCTTCCATCAGCTTTTTCTCCAGGTCCCTCATTTGATTTACAGCTCGGGAGGCGGATTGCTTGGCATCATCGCGTTCCTTTTCGTTGCGTGCCAACAGCGCCTTGAAAGGTTCGATGGCAGCGCGAGTCTTTTCCTCCGACTCCTTCTCCCACTGCGCCTGCGCGGCCAGGCGATGAGCCTCCGCCTGCGCGGTCAACTGGGCGACCAGGTCTTGCTCACGCTGTTCAGCCTTGGCTTGGGCAGCCTCGTCTTTCTGATGCATTTCCTTGCGAAGCTGGGCTTCCATCTCACGCAGGCTCGTTTCGGCTTCCACCTCGCGGCGACGGATCACCTGCTTGGTCTGGGCCTGCAACTCGGCACGGGTGGCCTCCAACTTCACCTGCCATTGTTGATCACGCTGGCGTAATTTGGATTGGAAAAGTTCTTCCTTCTCCTGCGCCTCGTGACCTGAACGAGTCTCGGCGGCACGGACGCGGGCCTCGGCTTGACGTTCCCATTCCTCCTCGCGGGCGCGCGAATCCGCAGCCCACTGATTTTGCAACTCGGTTTCCCGGGCGTCGGCCTTGGCGGTCAATTCCTGTTCGCGCTTCTTCAACCTGGCCTGGAAAGACAGTTCCCTCTGTTGCAATTCCTGCTCCAGACGCGTGACGGCTTCGCGCGATTGAGCATCAAGCTGACGTTCCAGTTCCGACTCGCGGCGGTGCAACTGCTGTTCGGCCTGCGTTTGCATTTCATTCAGACGAACCTCGGCCTGCGCCTGCAATTGTTGCTCCCGTTGTTTGAGCCTGTTCTGAACCGCGTCTTCCCGCTGCTGCACTTCTTGTTTCCAGCGAATGTCCGTCTCACGGACGCGGGTTTCCAACTGACGCGCAAACTCCTCTTCGCGGCGGCGGGCCTCCTGCTCAGTCTTGGTCTGTTCCTCCGCCAGGCGGGCGTCAAAGGCAACGGACAATTCCTGCTCACGCTGGTTCAACTGGCGTTCGAAGTTCTCATCCCGCTGGCGCAGCGTGTTGGTAAACTCCAATTGCTGCCGCTCCAGACGATGCTTCTCCTGACGGGCCGCCTTTTCCATTTCCCGGTCGGCGTCCTCTTTGGCTTGCGTCAGCTTGAGGGAAAGAGCCTCAGCCTGCTGTTGCAACTGAGATTCCGCGTTATCACGGGCATACAAAGCTTCCTTCAAGTCATGCGCCATCTTGGCGGAGGTTTCCACCGCGGCCAATTCGGCATCGGCTGTCTGACGGCGGGCCTGGATCACCTGGGTCTTCGAGCTTTCGGTCACCTCCATCAGTTTCTTGTGATGCTCCTGAAGCAGGGTCGTGCGTTCCGCTTCGGCGGCGGCGCGCTGGTCATCCAGTTCCTGACGCAACTGCGTGATGCGATCGGACCAGGCGTTTTGGCGCATTTGAATCTGGCGCTCAACCTCCGACTTTTGCAAATCGCGCAAAGCGTCTTTCTCAAGGATCGCGCGGTTGAGCGAATCCGTCGTGGCGCCAAGCTGGGCGACCCACTCGTATTCCTTCTGTCTCAACTGCTCCTCGTGTGCGGCGGTGACAGTTCCAATGGTCTCGCGTGCGGCCTGCAATTCTGCATCTTTCTCTGCCAATACTTTTTCCGCGTTCGCGTTCGCGGCAGCCAGCGCCTGATCGCGAACGGCGACTGCGGTGGATACTTCGCGGGTCATGCGCTCGGCACGCAAAATCTTCTGGCGTCCGGCGCGGGTGTAGAGCCAGTGAAGGCGGCGACCAAAAAAGCCGAGGCGATGAGCGGGGCGCTGCTGCTCCGGCTTGAAGAGGGTGGAGAATCCGATCTCAACCATCAGGGTCGGCAGGAAAGCGACAATGAAAGCAAGCACCGGATAAACCCAAATCCGCACCATGCTGATCTGGTCGGTAAGGATGTCGCCACGCTGCTTGGCGGTCGCGGTGACGGACATCGGTCGCTCGCCGAAGAGCAGACCCCGCACGATTTCCACCGTGGTGGCGATCCGGTGTACTTGAGTGGTCCGGATGGAGGCCTCCCGCGCCTCGTAAAGTCCCTCGGCCTTTTTGCGCGCGGCATCCACTTCCGCACGGATGCCATCCACCTTCTGCACTGCCACGGCCAGCGACTGATCAAGCTCCTTCTCCTCCGCAGCCAACTGGACGTTCAACGCCGTTTGCGCGGCCAGCAATGCCTCGCGTTTGCGGTCGGATTCCTCGCGCTTGGTGCTGGAGCGGCGGTCAAACTCCTCGCGCACGCGGCGCGCATCTTCCGCCACCTGGGCCACGCTGTCGCGCCGCTTGTTGTTGACCACAATCAATTCGGTTTCCTTGGCTTTGATTTGTGCGTCCAGGTCCGCGATCAACGTGGGTTTGAGAATTGTGTTGGCCTCGCGATCCGGGGCCACGCCGGGATCAACCGGCTCGCGCATCAACTGGCGTTTGAGAACGTTGGCGTTGGCGTAATCCGCCTTGTCCTTTTCGTACGCCTTTTTCTTGTTCGTGTAGTCGGCGAGTTTCGTCTTATATGCGTTCTCGATCCGGGCCTCCTCGGCGTTCCATTTGCTGGCGCGGGACACCTCGGTTTCGCGACTGGCGCGCAGATCGGCAATGGCTTTTGAAATCTGGGCCGCATCAATGTCAAACTGCCTCGTGATGGTGCCCTGCTTCGCTTCCACTCCGGACAACTCCTTGGACTGATAATCCGTCAAGGAAATGGCGTCGGTGCGAGCCGCGTCCGTGCGCTTGAGTTCCTCCTCCAGTTCGGCCTTGGCCTTCGCCTTCTTCGCGGCAAACTCAGCCAGCTTGCGTTCGCGTTCCTGTTTCTTCCCGTCAATGCCCGTCAACTGGCCTTGGAGGTGCGCAATCTTGATTTCCTCGGCTGTCGCCTTTTCGAGCAACTGGTTGGCCGGAGTCATGGCAGTGCCCATCTCATAGACCGCCATGTCCTTGACCAATTGGAAAGTCAGCACACAAATCAGGGGCAACCCCAGTATCAACATGAAACCCTTTTGCCATCCGGTTCGGGAGGCAGTCCAAATCGCCAGAGGGAGTTTGAGTAACTCCACGGCCAGGATGGTCGCGCCGATCGGGCCGATGCCAAAAAACGTGACTCCCATGCCTTGGGGCAGGCAGACCATCTGTTGATACTTCCACCCGGTCGCCAATATGACGAACTCCACCACGGTCGCCATGGCGAGCAACGGCAACGTCAGATACGAAATGTTTTTACTCTTCAACCGTTGCCACGGCGAGAATCCCATATCCTGCGGGGCTGCGGAATGGGTGGAACCTTGCGAGTTCTTTGAACTGGAATCATTCATAATTCAACCTTGTAAAATCCGATCATTGCCCGCGAAACCGACAGGGATGATGGTCTTTCATCACGTGCCTTGCGGGGCAGGGCTTCAAATTTGCGCTCCTTACTACCGCTTGGCGTCCTTTGCAGCATGCGTGCCAGTGTTGCCAACACCAGGCAACTTTACCCTGCGAGCTTGATTTCCGTGAGGGTGATGGCGCTGGAAGTGAACGAAATCTGCCCGGGAGCCCTAAAGCTTGCCAGCGCATTGACACCACTGGCGGAATAACTAGCCAAATCTCAAAATCACGATCAAGATTGGGCCACCGTAGGCCGCGACCGCGATGCGCGCCTCTGGCAATACGACAGATAGAATCCTACGTGCAGGATCTTGCCGCGAAGTTGAATCGTATGCCGACAGAAGATGACGTCATATCCGAGCGACCAGAAATGCTACTGGAAATTCATTTGCTCTGCCGGAATCGCAGCGTAGCCTTCAAGCAAGCAAAAATTGGATTGGCTGGTTGACCACGACAAGTATGGCGACTCAGGAAATTATTGTTCGAGATTGGCTCTGGTATGTTCATCCAATGCTGATCCTGTTTGCGGCCATCGCTGTGTTTTTCGGTTTTTGGGCCTTTCGCGGCCTCAGAGCATTGAGAGGGCTTGGGACTCTTAGCAAGACAACACAGACGGTAAGGATTGCCAAACGCTCCCTGACGATCAGAGTCGTCTTGGAAGTAGTGATGAGGGTCGCGTTGTTCTTCTGCGCATTGTTCGTGCTCTGGTTGCTCATTGACGACACGCTTACTGGCTTTATCCATCTTGAGCGAACTCCGACCACACTACATTTGCGCTACCACATAGGCTTACAGGACATTGATATTCCCCTGAATGCCATGCAAGCCACCGAAGTTCGTCCATTTGGGAAGAGAAACTATCAGCTAATTATCACTACACGAGACGGTCGGGTAATGCACAGCGTCAGCACGGATTCTGAAAGTGTCATCCAAGATTTCAAGCAAATCGCAATTCAGAACTAAATCACCCGACCAGTGTCGCCCCTTTCTGTTATACAAGGGCCGGTTGCGTCCAGCACTGGCGAATCACTGCTTGAAATTCCTCATATTCCTTGGAGCCACGGATTACTTCCCAGGCAGAATCAAATCCAAAACGATCGCGACGATGGAGAGAATGAAGATCGCGAGGTAGTTCCAATCTTCGTGGGACGCCCGCACCGAGTTGAGCAAATACAACGCGGCCGCACGGTCGTCGGCGTCGAGGTTTTCTCCGGTGCGGATTTTTTCAATGACGTTGGATTCACGGATCGTCCGCTTGCGGCGCGCTGAAATAAAGTAGCGGTAGATGAAGAACAGCATGTAGCCGATGACGCCAATATACCAAAGCGGTCGCACCCAGCCCGGAGTGTACTTCTGGCACACAATGATCGCGCGAAAGGCGACGGATGACAGCAGGCCGATGATGAAGAATCCAATGATGACCGGCTTGGGAACGATTCTAGGTGGTGTGAACATGGCAGCGTAGGGAGTGCTGGTTGGCAATTTGCGAATACGGACAAACGCGCCAGCCGGCAGTGACAGGGTGTGTGGCAACGATGAGACCGTGAACAGCGGATGCAGCTTGGGCCTTCATCATGAATGAATCCTAGTGACGCCTTCGCCGTAACGCAACGACTACGCGGCGAACATTCGGCTGCGAAGATGCAATGATCTGGGAGCGCTGGCATCTTGCCGGCGCTCCCGGGCACTCGCGGACCCGGCGTTCGGCGCTCCGGTTTGCAAGGCCGCGCGAATTCCAAGCTTGGCCGGGCCCATCCACCGCTCAATACTCATCCGATGTCGAAGTTGCTCCAAACCCTGTCCGCCGAACTCGAACGACCGCGCGTTGTTTCCTCGCAGGTCGCGAAACACATAGCGGACACGCACGGGGTCGAGCGCGAAAAGCTCGGCGCGTTTCTTGTAAACGAATTGCCGGCCCTGGAGGACTACGAGATTGATCTGATCCTCTCGCCGCTGTTCACACCGACCCTTCAGGAGCAATCAGTGTTCGCAGAGTTGCTCGGGCGCGAATCTGTTCCCGCAGCCAACTGGCCTGAACTCGTCCAGCAACTCGCAACACGCCCGACACGCGCTCATCTCGTCACCGAGGACGACGCAGTTCATCCCGTGCCGCTTCGCGAAGTCACCATCGAACGGTTTGTCCACCGGCTGCGGCTTGATGCGACGATTCCCGGACCTGTGTTTGGGCAGATCGAACAATGTCCGGAAGGAATTGATCGGGCGTTGCTCAAGGCTGTGGCTCGCCGCGCAGTTTGGGAGAACCCATCGCGACACGACCTCCTGATTTGCGGCATCGCATCGTTCGCTCAACACCCGGACGATCTGGCCGCGCTGCTGAAGCTGGTGGAAACGTACCTGCCGGCAGATACCGGCAACCTGCTCGGCCACATTCCGAACTGGAAACAAATTGTCCGGCAGGAGATCAACGACGCCGGATCAAAGCCGTTCTTCAACGAGCGCGTTCAGGATTTGCACGGTGGCGGACGCGACCAGCGCCGGCAGGACAACACCCGCGTATTGATGCTGGAAAAGGAATTTCGATTCCTTGAACGGCTGGAGAAGTTGCTCGCCACAAATCCGCCACAACCCGCCTGAGCCCTGCCAAAGATGGACTACAGCGAAATTCTGTTCTGGATGGTTTGTCTTTCGTGCGGGACGACGCTTTTTGCGATTCTCAGGCGACGACAGTCCGGAGTTCGGAGCTGGATCATTCTTTACACCCTCATCCTGCTGACCTGCGTGACTGGCAGGTGGACGAATCAGGCCTGGCTGATCTATGCGGCGAGCGGAGGGTGGTTGTTGTTTGCGATTGCGCCCGCAGTGATTGCTCATCGCTACCTCATTTGCTTCTTCCAACAACGCTATCTTGCCGCCGGGCGGCTGGCGCGGACTATTGCGTGGCTGCACCTGGCTCGCGGTTGGTGGAAGCAGGCAGAAATTTGTCGCGCACTGCATCTCGTGCAACAAAACCAGACCGCAGCCGCCACCGAAATCCTAAACCGTTACTGCAACGAATCCTCGGCAGTCGGCCTCGCGGCGGTCGTGAATCTTTATCGCATCGCAGATCGCTGGGACGAACTGCTGAAATGGTTTGCGGCGAACATGGACAGGCTGCGGGAGTATCCTGTAATTCTCCCAACCATGCTTCGCGCGCAGGGCGAGACAGGAAACATCCCCGGCTTGATCGCATCGTTTGATCTGTATCGGAACGTCATCCTGAACATCACACCTACGCTTCAGCGTGATCTTTGTTTTCTCTCCCTGTTTGCTTTTTCCGGGCGGCGACAGGCGGTCGAGCGTCTGTTTGCTGGTGGTCTTTCAGTTCTTCCAAAGCCCGCGCAAAAGTTCTGGCTGGCGACTGCCGACCTTGCGGCGGGCCGTTCAGCCGAGGCCCGCGCGGAGTTTGAAAATCTTTTGCCTGAAACCGAATCCGTTCAGCAACGCGTGATCCAACGCCGCCTCGCGCAAACGGACATCCCGCCCGTGATGATTTCCGAAGCCGCCAGCACCGTGCTGAACGAGGCGGAATCCGCGCTCGACCACGTGGAGCGGTTCGGCGCGCAACGCGGTGTCCTTTCCAAACATGCGCGGGCAATCCAGACGATCATCGTTCTAAACGCGTTGATGTTTGTGGCGGAACTCCGTCTCGGCGGCAGCACGAATGACGGCAACCTGCATTGGCTTGGGGCAATGTATCCACCCGATGTTCTGGCAGGCCAGTGGTGGCGGCTGGTGGCGGCGATGTTCCTGCACTTCGGCCCGCTGCATTTGCTCATGAACATGCTGGGGCTTGCGTCAATCGGGCCGCTGGTGGAATACGCGTTTGGCTTCCGCCGCTTCCTGTTGATCTATTTCGTCGCTGGCATCGGGTCAATGGCTGCGGTGCTGGCACATGCCGCAATCGCGCACGCGAACCACATCACAGTGGGCGCTTCGGGGAGCGTCATGGGAATCGTCGGCGCGACGGGCGCGTTGATGCTGCGTGGTTGGTGGCGGGAAAACTCGGCGTTTGCGCGACGAAGGCTCTTTGTGGTGGGAGCAATCATTCTGACTCAGACATTTTTCGATGCAATGATACCTCAAATCAGCATGACCGCCCATCTCTCCGGCGCGGTGATTGGCTTTCTGTTCACGCTGCTGTTGCGCGACCGGTTGAAGCCAGCGGCCTGAGTCCGGAGCGCGGACAGCTTTGTCCGCGCGAACCTCGTCAGCCGGCTTCATCCAGTTGAAGAAGAACGGAACAAACGCAGAGGCACTGAGAACGCGGAGAGACGCAGAGATTTCTTGTTTACGGTTCAATCACGGGCTGGTGTGTCGTCAGCAGCCATCGTTGCTCCTCATACTCTGAGTCCTTTGCGTCTCTGCGTTTATCCCCTCGGTTTTCCAATCGCATTTGTTTGGCTTAGGAACTCGCGGACAAGGCTGTCCGCGCTCCGCTACTCGCCCGCGATGCAGTAAAGATTGTTCTCGCCACGGAGGAACAGACGCCCACCTACACCCACTGGAGACGCAACAATCCTCTCGCCCATTCTGTTTTCTGCAAGCAACTCAAATTTCCCGTCCACGCCTGCGACGAACACAACACCGTCCTCACGCACCGCATAAAGTTTTCCATCTGCTATGAGGGGCGAGCCGTAGAAGTTCGCACTCGTTTTTGGAAAGCCATCGCTCCAGATCGTCTTCCCCGTGACCGGATCGAGACATTCCACTTCGCCGCGATCCCGCAGCAGAAACACGTTGCCACGCCACACTGCCGGGGTCGGCACAAATGTCCCGGTGTCGTTCCGCGACCAGACATGATTCGTGCCGCCAGCCCCACCCACCTTCACACCGTAGTACAATCCGTTTCCGCGATCACTCCTGCCGTGAGCGACCATCGCGATATCGCCCGCCACAACGGACGAGGCAACGGCAGGCCAGTTTTTGCCGCCGACAGGATTGAAACCCTCAGCCGACCAGAACAGTTTTCCATTCGCCGCATCATGCAACGTCAAATGTTCGCCGCCCCAGACGAGTACGCATTCCTTGTTGTCGCGGCGCAGCACAAGCGGCGTAGCGTAACTGTTATCGTTCTCCAGCGGCGTCTCGAAGTTACGCGCCTCCTTCCACTCCATCGCACCTGTGGATTTGTCGAAAGCCGCAAGCCAGGATTCGCCGTGATGCATCCGGACCATGATGACGCTTTTCTCAGTGAGCACGGGAGACGTGCCATGATCCCAGAACAACGTGTCGCGACCGAACGCGTCAACGAGATTTGTCTGCCAGCGCACTTTGCCGTCAAAATCAAGCGCGGCCAGCGTGCCGCTTTTGAAATACGCGAACACACTCCGGCCATCCGTGACTGGCGACGCATTGCAACCGGAGCCGTTGCGATGCTTACCGGCTTGTTCGACACCGAGCGATGTCATCCAGAGAAGTTTTCCCGCCGCATCAAACGCGAGCATGGCATCTTTGCCCTCGATGGGCGCGGTGAGATAGATGCGCTCCTTCCAGACGACAGGTGTGGAACAGCCCTTGCCAGGCAGCGGAGTTTTCCAGAGAACCTTTTCGGCGGCCCACTTCACCGGATATTTGCCGGGCGGAGCAACACCGTCATCATTCGCCCCGCGCCACCTCGGCCAGTCGGCGGAATCCGCAGCGAGAACGGCTGCGGTCTGCAAAGCCAGGGCAATACAAACACCACGATTGAAGCAACGCGATCTAGTCATCCCTCAATAAATGTTCAGTCAGCAATACTTGGCAAGACTAACTTTCTTCCGCCAGTGTGGTCGCGCAGACAGATTGTCATCCGCGTCATCCGCGAAATCTGGGGGGTCAAGACGGACGTTTTTCATTTGATGCTGGCGCGTCCGTTCATTCATTCTGCGCGGAATGAGCAGACGACCGTTGATTCTCGTTTCGCCCAGCGTCGCAGTCAAAGGCGCGGAGTTTGCCGACATGTCGGCAAGCCTTTCGACGCATTACGAGCGCGCTCTGATCAGGGCGGGCCTGTTGCCGTGGCCGGTTCTTTCCATTGCCACGCCCGAACTCATGGCCGAATGCGTGCGCCGGGCGGGCGGCGTTTTGCTGACCGGCGGCGAAGACGTCGAACCGGGACTCTACGAACCAAAAATGTCGCCGCGTCTCCGGCGCAAATGCATCCTCACCCCCGACGGAGGACAACGGGACCTGCGTGAACTGATGCTCGTGGACGAGGTGTTCCGCCAGCGCAAGCCGCTGCTGGCGATATGCCGCGGCCATCAGATGCTCAATGTGGCCCTGGGCGGTACGTTGATCGCCGACATCGCGACGCAAACCCGGGGCACATTGAACCACCGCCGCCTGGACCGGCGGAGCGCAATCGTCCACGAAGTAAGTTTGACAGAAGGCGGGCTGCTCTCCAAGATAACCGGCAGACGAAATCTGGGCGTGAACAGTACGCACCACCAGGCGGTTCAACGCGTGGCGGACGTGCTGCAAGTGGTTGGACACAGTGCGGACGGAATCGTTGAGGCCATGCAGTTAAGGCCCGAAGCCGCGCAGTTGCTCCCGTTCCTGTTGAGCGTGCAGTTTCATCCGGAGCGCCTCGCGGAACGACACACGGAACACCACGCCATTTTCGCCGCGTTCGCAAAAGCGTGCGCCAATCACAGCCGCAGAAAAAAATTATGAAGGGTAAAGTTCTACTGGTTGACGATGAGTTCTCGATTCGCGACGTGCTGCGCGAAATCCTCGAACGTGATTACGCCGTGACTGAGGCCGAAAGCGGCGCGGCGCTCCAAAAGGCACTCAACGATCCCCAGCCTGACGTCGTCATACTCGATTTGAAGCTCCGGGACGCCAACGGCCTTGAACTCATCCCGATCATCAAGAAGCGCTGGCCCGACACCGAGGTCATCATGCTCACCGGCCAGGGCAGCATGGCCACCGCAGTGGAGGCCGGAAAACTCGGCGCGTTCAATTTCATCCCCAAACCCTTCGAGACCGAGAAACTGCTTGCCGACGTGAAATGCGCGTTCGACCGCAAGCAGCAGAACGAAGAGAACACCGCTCTCCGCCGCGCACTCGAAACCATGAGTGGCAGCACCTCGCCCGTATTCCGCAGCCGCGAAATGCAGGAGGTCGTCCGCACCATCGAACGCATTGCCCCCAGCGACGTGACCGTCCTCATCACCGGCGAGAGCGGCACCGGCAAGGAGGTCATCGCTGATCTCACCCACATCATGAGCACGCGCAGCAAGGCCAAGATCATCAAGATCAATTGTGCCGCCCTGCCCCGCGAACTCATCGAAAGCGAACTCTTCGGATCCGTCAAAGGTGCCTACACCGGCGCGCACAGCGACCGCGAAGGTCTCTTCCGCCAGGCCGAAGGCGGCACACTGTTCCTGGACGAAATCTCCGAGATGCCCGTTGACACCCAGAGCAAACTGCTCCGCGTGTTGCAGGATCAAAAAGTCCGTCCCGTCGGCGGCAAAACCGATTACCAGACCAATTGCCGCCTCGTCGCCGCCACGAACCGCAATCCGGAGGACGCGATCAAGGACGGCAAGCTCCGCGAAGACCTTTACTACCGCATCAGCGCCATTTCTGTGAACCTGCCCGCGTTGCGCGACCGCCGTGACGACATCATGCCGCTGGCCAACGCATTCCTGAAACGCTTTGCCGGCCAGGCCAACCGGCCCATCCGCGGCTTTACCCCTGCGGCAGTCGAACGGCTTTCGAATTTTGAATGGCCCGGCAACGTGCGCCAGTTGCAGAATGAAATCCAACGCGCCGTCCTTCTGAGCGAAGGCGACATGGTGGACGCCAGCGATCTCTCCATCACCCGCGCCAGGCCGGACAACGTTGAGTCCCAGGACACGAACTTCACGCTCCTTGAAGGCGTGGAACGCAACGCCATCATCCAGATGCTCAAGGAAACCAACGGCAACAAACTCGAAGCCGCCAAACGCCTCGGCATCGGACGCCAGACCCTTTACAACAAGATCAAGGCTTACGGCATCGAGGTGTAATCTTTTCGGCTCGCAGTCGGCGACATAAGAAGACAACAGCAGGCGACGAGGGACGCGTCGTTCTTCCAAACTCCTTTGTGACTTTGCGTCTTTGTTGTTCAACCCGCCTTCAAGCGTCCGGAGGACTCCGCTTTGTCGCATCGAAGCCGGACAAAGGCGGAGGTCGTATTTACTGTTTCAATAATCAGCAGGGGAGATTTCATAAAACCCTTGCTAGACAAGCCCGAAACCAAGATTTAACGTCGCCGCCAATGAACTTGATTAACGACAATCCAGTCGCTCAATCATAATGTTGGGCCACACTACGCGTCATGCCAGTTCCGTCCGCCAACTACGAACAGCGAGTGAAACTGTTTGATGAAGTCTTTCAGTCGGGAGTCACGCCTTATCAAGAGACAAAGGTGCTCGACGTTTATCGGCTGGTGACTGGTCGAGAATTCGACGAGATTCAGCCGTATTTGGGCACGGACAAACCGTATCGCGGCGCATATTCAGGTGCGTCTGGATTGTTCACCACTGAAAAGAGCGAACTCACTTCGGCAGAAGTTCTCGGCAGATTGGGATACGAGAGAGCGCCATCACCGAGTATCGTGCTTCATTATGGATTTTCCGGTGATGCGGTTTTCATGGATCGCGTTCGACACAGCGGATTCCAGCACGACTTCACGCTGGCTACCGGACATGCCAAGCACGAATTCTCTCAGGATTGTCGTTATTACCTTGAGTCGCACGGGATGATTTCGGGTGTTCAGGCACTAGCTTGGATTTCTCCTTCAGGTGCAGCACTTGGAGTTTCTGGCTACACTTACCTTGTCTTGCCGCCATTTTCTGGAGCACTACAGTACCGTGATTATGACCGTGTTGCCTCCTGAAAAACTAGACCTCCAAGCCATTGGATTGGAACGAAACGGTAGTTGAGGGAGGTGACCATAGACTCCAAGCGCGCGAGCTGACTACTCGACTCACACAATTCATCATCATGGCTACCAAGAAAAAGTCAGTCAGCAAGCATGTCCAATATCACAAGGACGGCAGTGTTTGGGCCAAGGGAAACATGGCCGGTGGAGTTCCCACCGGTTATTGGGAGTGGTTCAGATTGGACGGCACGAAGATGAGGTCAGGCCACTTCGCGAAAGGACAGCAGGCTGGCGAGTGGATTACCTATGACAAGCAGGGTAAGAAGTATAAAGTGACTCAAATCAAACCGAAGACGAAGTAGCAAGCGGCTGTGTGCGTTGTATTGCTCACCCATTGAGCAGACGGACGGTTCAGGAAAAAATAGTTATCTGGCCGTGCTCCAAGCTCCATTCCTTCTCGACACTTGCGTCCTGTTCCGGTTTGCTTTGCGCGATTTTGATTCGTAACAGGCACTCATGAATGTTGAACAATTGACCAAAGCCAAGTCGTTGGGTTTCTCCGACCGGCAGATCGCGCATTTGACCGGCACAACCGAGGACGCCATCCGCGCCGAGCGCAAGAAACTCGGGCTCGTTCCCAGCTATCGTCTCGTGGACACCTGCGCCGCCGAGTTCGAGGCTTACACGCCATATTACTACTCGACCTACGACCGAGGCGATGACGAGGTGAAGGGCAACACGGCGAAGAAGGTGATGATTCTCGGCGGCGGACCGAATCGCATCGGTCAGGGGATTGAATTTGATTATTGCTGCGTTCACGCCGCGTTCGCGCTCAAGGAGGATGGCTTCGAGACCATCATGGTGAACTCCAATCCGGAAACTGTCTCCACCGACTACGACACGAGCGACAAACTTTTCTTTGAACCGCTCACGCTCGAAGATGTATTGCACATCTACGAACGGGAGAAGTGTTGGGGCGCAATCGCACAGTTCGGCGGTCAGACACCGCTCAACCTGGCGCTGGGGTTGCAAAAGAACGGCGTGAACATCATCGGCACCTCACCCCAGAGCATCGAGACTGCTGAAGACCGGAAATTGTTCGCCGCGATGCTGGACAAGCTGAAGATTCCTCAACCGCCAAACGGTCTCGCCACAAACGAAGCCGAGGCACTGGTTATTTCTAAAAGACTGACCTACCCCGTTCTGGTCCGTCCTTCCTTCGTTCTCGGCGGGCGCGCTATGCAGATCGTTTATTCCGACAGCGAACTTTCGCACTACATGCGCTTCGCGGTGGAGGCTTCACCTGAGCGACCTGTACTCGTGGACAAGTTTCTTGAAGACGCCACAGAGGTTGATGTGGATTGCATCACGGACGTGGGCCAGTTCAACAATCCAGCGGACGGCACCATCGTCATTGGCGGCATGTTGGAGCACATTGAATTCGCCGGTGTCCATTCCGGCGATGCCGCGATGGTGCTGCCGCCGCACACGCTTTCGAAAAAAGTCATCGAGACCATCCGCGAATACACGCACGCCATGGCGTGCGAGTTAAAAGTGATCGGGCTCATGAACGTGCAGTATGCGGTGAAGGATGGAGTCGTGTACGTGCTGGAGGTGAATCCCCGCGCTTCGCGCACCGTTCCATTCGTCTCCAAAGCCATCGGCAAACCATTGGCGAAGCTCGCTGCGAAGGTGATGGCCGGAAAAACTCTGAAGGAACTTGGTTTCACTGAAGAAATCTGGACCAAGTATTGGGCGGTGAAGGAATCGGTGTTTCCGTTCAACCGCTTCCACGGGCAGGACATTTTGCTGTCGCCGGAAATGCGGTCCACGGGCGAGGTCATGGGATTGGATTCCGATCTCGGCGTGGCCTACGCGAAATCACAAATGGCTGCGAACTCGCCGTTACCCACCAGCGGAAGGTTGTTCGTCAGCGTGAGTGACGCGCACAAGGAGGAGGTTGTGCCGCTTGCGCGGCAGTTTGTGAAGTTGGGTTTTGAACTGGTCGCAACCAGTGGCACTGCAGCGGTGCTGGAAAAAGCCGGCATGACCGTGCAGAAGATTTTCAAAGTCTCCGAAGGCCGCCCGCACGCAGTTGACCTGATGAAGAACAAGGAAATTCACCTCGTAATCAACACGCCCGCCGGCCAATCCCCTCGCGAAGACGAGGTGAAAATCCGCACCACAGCCATTTACACCGGCACTCCAATCATGACCACGATGAGCGGCGCGAAGGCGGCATTGCTCGGTATTGCGGCTTTGAAGAAAAGTGGTTACGAGGTCAAGACGTTGCAGGAGTATCACTGAATCCTCCGGCTTTGCCCCGCTGTAAGAATTGTTGGCCCCTCCCGCCTCCATACATTAAGGATGGGATGTTTCTCAGGCTCAATTGGTGAATTATATCATATCTTCAAATCAGGATACGTTGATTTTTAATTTGGCATAGCGCCTTGTTATGATTATTGTGTCGCCGTGAAACAGGGGAATCAGTTCAGTTCAAACGCACAATTGCTGCTCCGCGCATTGCGGGAGCGCATCATCATTCTTGATGGCGCGATGGGCACGACCATCCGCGCTTACGGTCTTGGCGAGGCGGAGATTCGAGGCGAGCGCTTTGCAGACTCCAAGAAGGATCTGAAGAATAACGGCGACCTCTACTCACTGACGCAAGCCGCGACCATCTGCGACATTCATCGCCGTTTCCTCGAAGCCGGTTCGGACATCATCGAGACAAACACTTTTTCCGCCACCAGCATCGGCCAGAGCGAATTCTTCGTGGACGATCCCCGTGAACACGGTGGGCGCAAAGACCCAGCGTTCTATCAAGGCGTCATTGAGAGCAAGTTTCTCAACGACCTCGCCTGGGAGATCAACGAACAATCTGCCAAGCAATGCCGCGAGTGGTGCGACCGCATCGCAAATCAGACCGGTCGTCCGCGTTTCGTCGCAGGAGCGGTCGGACCGCTGACGGTTTCGCTCTCCAACTCGCCGGATGCCGACGATGCAGGCTTCCGCGTTTGCACATTTGATCAGGTGAAGACCGCCTACACGCATCAGATTCGCGGACTCATCGCGGGCGGCTCGGATATTCTGCTGGTCGAAACAATTTTTGATTCGCTCAACGCCAAGGCCGCGCTCGTGGCGATTCAAGAAGTGTTCGAGCAGGACAAAAAGATTTTGCCCATCATGATCTCCGCCGCCGTCGGGCGCGGCGGCGAGACGATGATTTCCGCGCAGACCATCGAAGCGTATTGGAACGCGATGAAGCATGTGCAGCCGATTGCCATCGGCCTTAACTGCTCGCTCGGCCCGGATTTGATGAGGCCGTTCCTCGCGGAACTCGCGGAGAAATCGGACACCGCCATCTCCTGCTATCCGAACGCCGGATTGCCGAATCCACTTTCGCCTACCGGTTTTGATTTGAAGCCGGAAGACATGGGAAATTTTCTGGGCGAGTTTGCGTCGAGTGGTTTGATCAACATCGCCGGTGGCTGCTGCGGCAACACGCCCGAGCACATTGCTGCAATCGCGAAAGCACTGGAGAACAAGCCGCCGCGCCAGGCGCAATCCGAGCCGCAATTTTCAACCGGCGCCGCCATTCCATTGCGCTTGAGCGGCTCCCAACCGTTCACGCAGCAGATTGGATCGTTTATCATGATCGGCGAGCGTACGAACGTCGCGGGGTCGCCGAAGTTCGCCAAGCTCATCAAGGAAAACAAATACGAGGAAGCCGTCGCCATTGCGCGGCAGCAGGTCGAGAACGGCGCGAACATCATAGACATCTGCATGGACGAAGGGATGATTGATGGCGTCGCGGCAATGTCGCGCTATCTGCATCTGCTCGGCAGCGAGCCGGAAGTCGCCAAAGTTCCGTTCATGGTGGACTCGTCCAAGTGGGAGGTCATTGAGGCCGGCCTGAAATGCGTTCAGGGCAAAGGCATCGTGAATTCCATTTCGATGAAGGAAGGCGAGGCGAAGTTCCGCGAGTGCGCCGCGAAAGTTTTGAAATACGGCGCGGCGGTGGTTGTGATGGCGTTCGATGAACAAGGCCAGGCTGCGACGCTCGCCGACAAGATTCGCATCTGCGAACGCGCCTACCGTATTCTCGTGGACGAAGTGGGCTTTCCGCCCGAGGACATCATTTTCGATCCGAACATTCTCACCGTCGGCACAGGCATCGAGGAGCACAACAATTATGCTGTGGACTTCATCGAAGCCACACGCTGGATCAAGGCGAACCTCCCGCATGCAAAGGTCAGCGGTGGCGTGTCGAATGTGTCGTTTGGTTTTCGCGGCAACAATCCCGTGCGCGAGGCGATGCACAGCGCGTTTCTTTTTCACGCCATTAAGGCCGGCATGGACATGGGCATCGTCAATGCCGGCATGTTGGAAGTTTATGAAGAAATCGAGCCGGAGCTGAAGGAACTCGTCGAAGACGTTTTGCTGAATCGCCGCCCGGACGCAACCGAGCGACTCGTCGTGCATGGCGAGAAACTCAAAGCCGCCAGCGCCGGCACCACAGCGATCGACAAAAAGGTCGAAGAAGAATGGCGCAAAGGCACGATTGAAGAACGTCTCTCCCACTCGCTCGTGAAGGGCATTGATGCCTACGTTGACGCCGACACGGCGGAAGCACTCGCGAAATACGGCAAGCCGCTCACCGTCATCGAAGGGCCGTTGATGGCTGGGATGAGCGTGGTTGGCGATTTGTTCGGTGCGGGCAAAATGTTTTTGCCGCAGGTGGTGAAGTCCGCGCGCGTGATGAAAAAATCCGTCGCGTATCTCACGCCGTTCATGGAAGCCGAGAAAGCCGCGATGGCCGCACGGGGCGAAACCGTGAAGGCGCAGGGAAAAATCGTCCTCGCCACGGTCAAAGGCGACGTGCATGACATCGGCAAGAACATCGTCGGCGTCGTGCTGGCCTGCAATAACTACGAGGTCATTGACATGGGAGTGATGGTGCCGTGCGAGAAAATTCTGGAGCGCGCGAAGCACGAGAAGGCCGACATCATCGGCTTGAGCGGACTGATCACGCCGTCGCTGGACGAGATGGTTCACGTCGCCCGCGAGATGGAGCGGACGGGTTTCAAAGTCCCGCTGCTCATCGGTGGCGCGACCACGAGCCGCGCACACACTGCGGTCAAAGTCGCACAACATTATAGCGAGCCGGTCGTCCACGTTCTCGACGCGAGCCGCGCTGTGCCGGTGATGACGAGCTTGTTGAGCAAGGATGGCAAAGCGCCATTCGTGAAACAGCTTCGCGAAGATTATGAGAAGCTCCGTTCTCAACACGCTGGCTCGGTGGTAAAACTTTTGTCGCTCGAAGCTGCCCGCGCCAATGCGCCGAAGCTAAAGTATGACGATCTGCCCAAGCCGGAGTTCACTGGATTCCGCACGCTGACGTCGGGCAAGTTCAATCCCGGCAAGTGCGATTGCGGTTCGTCACACGGGCACGCAGGAGCTTTCAGCGTTTCACTCGAAGACCTCGTGCCGTTCATTGACTGGACACCGTTCTTTCACACTTGGGAGTTACGCGGAGTTTATCCGAAGATTCTCCAGCACGAAAAGCACGGCGAAGAAGCCACCAAACTGTTTGCCGACGCGCAGAAGCTGCTTGGCGAATTCGTGGCAAACAAATCACTGGAGCTCCGCGCCGTCTATGGGTTGTTCCCCGCGAACCGCGTGGGCGACGACGTGGAAGTTTACACCAACGGCTCACGCCAACATCTGCGGACGAAACTTCATTTCCTGCGCCAGCAAATCGAGAAAGGCGACGGCACGCCGAACTATTGTCTGGCGGATTTCATCGCGCCGAAAGGTGTGCCGGATTACATCGGCGGCTTTGCAGTCACGAGCGGGCATGGCTTGAAGGAAATCGTGGACAAGTTCAAATCTGAGCACGACGACTACAACGCCATCATGGCTGAGGCGATTGCGGATCGGTTGGCCGAGGCATTCGCGGAGTATCTGCACAAGCGCGCACGCGAAGAATGGGGCTTTGGCAAATTGGAAAAGCTCACCACGAACGATCTGATCGAAGAAAAATATCGTGGCATCCGCCCGGCGGCGGGTTATCCCGCCAGCCCCGACCATACTGAAAAGGGAATTCTCTGGGACTTGCTCGATGTGGAGCAACACACCGGCATCAAGCTCACGGAGAGTTTTGCCATGTGGCCGGGCAGCAGCGTGAGCGGGCTTTATTTCGCGCATCCTGACTCGAAGTATTTCGCCGTTGGCAAACTCGGGAAGGATCAAGTCGCCGACCTCGCCCAACGAAAAGGCAAACCGCTGGCCGAAATGGAGCGCTGGCTCGGGCCGTGGTTGAATTACGACCCGGCGCGTTGAAATCCACGGACCGGCAGCAGGCTCTATTACACGAGCCCCCATCCCCGACCCCTTCCCGGCTGAATCAATCCTTTTCAACACCGCTGATCCAATACTTTGCCATTTCTTCGGGCGG
>JABFSR010000116.1 GCA_013140495.1 Verrucomicrobiota bacterium | reverse complement strand
CCGGCGCAGAATAGAAGATACCCGATACGCACGGCATGGTTGTACGGGCCGATGGCAGTGGGTGATTTCGCAGGTTTAATGATTTGTTTCGCAGGCATGGGTTTAATGAGTTAGGTCAACGGACTGATTCAACGGAACGGGGACGACGGTGGCAAGGCGAATGTAGCGTCGGGCCTCTGGCCTGATGTAGAGGGCGCGCGTCTCGCTGCCCGGAAATGGCCTGCGAATGTTTGGAAGGCTCACGAAAGTTTCGAGCGTTTTGGATTGATGTGAGGTTCTTTCCGCCGGGCTGGTCGCCGTCGCGCAGGAGCGGCGCTTTGGCGCGCCGCGTAGGCGGAAAGCCACGGCTCTACGGCAGGCGTGGACACCCACCGCCACTCATCACTCAATCTTCATCTCCCGTTGTATCCCGAACTTCTCGATGCGCTTTCGCAACGTCGCGCGCGTGATGCCCAGCAGCTTGGCGGCGTGAACCTGGTTGTTGTCGGTTTCCTTCAGCGCCTGGATGACGAGCTCGCGCTCGACCGTGGCGATGACCTTCAACTTCGGATCACGCTTGGCTATCTGGAAAAGCTGTCGCGCGAGCGAAGCGGCGTCGCTGCTGGAGATTTCCTTTGCAACGGATGTCGCGGCTCCCGCCGAAGCAGTCAACCCTGTGATCTCCGCCGGAAGATCCGCCGGCAGAAGCGCCTCGCTCTTGGCGATGACGTGGGCGCGGCGGATGATGTTTTCCAGTTCACGTACGTTGCCGGGCCAGTGATATTTTTCAAGCGC
Source organism: Verrucomicrobiota bacterium (assembly GCA_013140495.1). Taxonomy (GTDB): domain Bacteria; phylum Verrucomicrobiota; class Verrucomicrobiia; order Limisphaerales; family JADLHS01; genus JADLHS01. The sequence goes on along the minus strand of JABFSR010000116.1, from coordinate 26,581 downwards.
CTTGACGGCGGAGGCAGCCATGGATTTCGGCTCGCGTCCCTGCTCTCGTGCGATCTTCTTGAGAAAATAATTCACCAGCAGCGGAATATCCTCGCGACGGTCGCGCAACGGCGGGATATGAATCCGCACAACATTGAGCCGATAAAACAAATCCTCGCGAAATTGACGAGCCGCCACGGCCTGCTCAAGCGGCTTGTTGGTGGCGGCGATGACGCGCACGTTTACCTTGATCGCAGCGTTGCCGCCCACGCGTTCAAACGTGCCGCTCTGCAACACGCGCAGCATCTTCGTCTGTGTGGGCGCGGTCATGTCGCCGATTTCGTCGAGGAAGATTGTGCCGTTGTTGCATTGCTCGAACTTGCCGATGCGCTGGTTTACCGCGCCGGTGTAGGCGCCGCGTTCGTGACCGAACAGTTCGCTTTCGAGCAACTGCTCCGGGATCGCGGCACAATTTACGGCAAGAAAGGTCTGCTTGCTCCTCTCGCTGTGATGATAAATCGCACGGGCCACAAGTTCCTTGCCGGTACCGCTTTCCCCGGTGATGAGAGCTGTGGCGTCCGTGGCGGCAAGCTGGCCGATGAGTTTGAACACCTCCTGCATCACCTGTGTGCCGCCGACAAATCCAAGTTCGTAATCCTCTGATTCCAGCAGCGGCTGATATGAAACCACCTGCTTCATGTCCCGTGCTGCCTTGAGCGCGTTGAAGACGAGTTCCTTGAGCTTGGGAACGTCGAAAGGTTTCGTCAGGTAATCGTAAGCGCCGAGCTTCATGGCCTCGATGGTGGTCTGCGTCGTGCCGTAGGCCGTCATGAGGATGACGAGTTGTTTCGTGTCCATCTGACGGATGCGGCGCAGGGTTTCAAGCCCGTTGATGCCGCCCATGCGGATGTCCATGAGCACGAGGTCGGGTTTGATCTTGGGAATCAATTTCAATCCCTCCTCGCCGCTTGAGGCGGTGGAAAGTTCGATGTCCGGCGAATCAAAGATGCGTCGGAAGGAATACTGAACGTCTGCTTCGTCGTCTATCAAGAGGAGCTTGCTCATGGTGTGAAATCAAACCGCTCGAAGAATAGCGAAGTTTCGTAAAACGGACAGGAGGAAATTTATTCCGGGAAACGACTGGGGGCAATCAGGCAGAGGAATGAATGAATGTCAGGGGAATGGGGAAAGCGGAGGCGTGTGTTTCATTCCTTTATTCCTCTGCCAAACATTCCCCTGCCATTCTTAGCCGATCATTATCGCCACTCGTGCTTGGGATACTTGCGCTGCAACTCGGATTTTATCTTCGGGTAATGTTCGCGCCAGAAGTTTCCAAGGTCGGACGTCACTTGAATCGGTTTCATGCCCGGCGTGAGGATGTGAACCGTCACCGGCACACGGCCCAGCGCGATCTTCGGCGTCTGTGTCACATTGTAAAGTTCCTGGATGCGCAGCGAGATGAACGGCGCGCGGCCTTCCTCGTAACTTACCTTCGGCGTGCGGCCGTTGGAGAGCGTGAGCCGTTCGGGCGCGTGTTTGTCCAGAAGTTCGCGTTGCGGGTGTGAGAGCCAGGACATGACAACGGGTTTTACCTTCCGCTCCTTGATGTCCTTGTAACTGACCGCGCCGTGGCAGAGTTGTTCGATGATCGCCTTCTTGTCGTCATCCGTGATGGCGGGTAGTTGCAAGTCTGCGCAGTGTTGGCAAAGCAGCCGCAGCCGTTGCAGCCATTGTTCGACGGAGTGATCCCAATTGGGGAGAAGTAGTCGGCCCGCGACAATTTCGTCCGCGAGCAATCGCGCAGCAGCTTCTGCGGGTGGCGGGTCAATACGTTTTGCCGCGAGAGCCAGATCGCGAAAACGCAGAAGCTCCGCAGCCAGCACGCGTTTGACCTGTGCGTCCCATTGCACGTGAACCTCCGATTTGATGTCTTCGGGGAAAAATTCCCTGAGCCAGTCCACCTCGATGGCTGTCGCGATGGAGAGAATGGTATTCACCTCGTTGTCACGCCCGCCAACCTCGCGAATCTCCGCGACGACGAGTAACTCGGATTTGTCCACCACACTTTCGCGCGCCAGCACACCGCGTCGGCCGTGGACGAGTTCGCAGCGGAGCGTGCCCTGATCCATCCGCCGGGCCACGCGGTCGCTGAAGCCGATGAGAATGCACTTCTGCAACGCCTCGTCCTTGATCTCGCGCGGCGCGGTGTCGAGTCCCTCGTCCTTGGCGATGCGGAGGAATTGCTCGAACAGCGGGCCAACTTGTTTTGCGGTGACAGCGTGAATGCCAAGCCGGCGGCAGGCGTCGAGGCGGAATTGATTCTTTGACGCGAATGTCCATGCGCGCATAAGAATCCAGAAATCGGAAGTCGCCTTCTCGCCGAGCAGGTCGTCGCGATCATTCTGAACTTCCTTTCCGCCACCACGAAGCAGGAGATCACGACCTTGCGTGAGCGCGGCAACGAGGCAAGCCTGATGCACACAGCCATATTCTGCCGCAGCAAGCAACATGCGCGAGTAACGCGGGTGCGTGGGAAACGCAAGCATCTTGCGACCGATGGGACTGATGCAGCCAGCGTGGTCGAGCGCACCGAGGTCAGTAAGCAGTTCCTCTGCATGCGTCAGGGAAATCTCGTCGGGCTTTTCCAGCCAGCGAAAAGTTCGTAAATCCTCGACGCCCGCCGCCTTCAACGTGAGGACGACTTCGGATAAATCCAGCCGCTTGATCTCGGGCAGTTCCTGTGGAGCGCGTTCGTCGTGTTCGGAGCGCGACCAGAGTCTCATGCAACTGCCCGGCGCAGTCCGCCCGGCCCGCCCGGCGCGTTGATCGCTGCTTGCCTGGGAAATTTTTTCAATGAGCAGGGTGTTTATCCCCCGGTTCGCATCGTAGCGGGCGATGCGCGCCAGACCGGAATCTATCACCAACCTCACGCCATCAATTGTCACCGAAGTTTCGGCAACGTTGGTGGAGACGACAACCTTCGGTTGATCGTAGCGTGAGACGGCGGCATCCTGGTCGCGCGGAGAAAGTTCTCCGTGCAACGGCAACACGAGATAGCCGCGCGATTCGGACAGGTTGCGGATGGCTGCGATGGTTTGAGAAATCTCGAAGCCGCCCGGCATGAACACCAGCACGTCGCCTTTTTCTCCGGAGTTGACGAAGTCGCAGAACGCATCGGCGGCGAGTTCCCATGGTGTCGGCGGATTCGAGCCGAGACGGTGCGGGAGATATTTGATGTCCACCGGAAATGTGCGGCCCTCAGAGCGGAGAACGGAGCACGGAGCGCCGATCTCCGAATCGGCTCGTTTCAAATTTCTGTCAGCGTCGAGCCGAATCGGAGTTCGGCGCTCCGACAAATAAGCCTCCAACTCACCCGCGTTGAGCGTCGCGGACATGACGACGATGAGCAGGTCGGGCCGGTGTTGTTCCTGGATGTCCAGTGCGCGGGCGAGCGTGATGTCGCCGTAGAGATGGCGCTCGTGAAATTCATCGAAGAGGATCGCGGACACACCGCGCAACGTCGGATCGGCAATCAGTTGACGGAGCAAGATGCCCTCGGTCTCGAACTTGATGCGCGTGGCGGTGCTCGTGTAATTCTCGAATCGAACCTGATAGCCGACTTCGCGCCCGAGTTGAACGCCAAGCTCGCTTGCGACGCGTGATGCAAGCAATCGGGCAGCGAGGCGACGCGGCTGGAGGACGACGCATTGTCCGTTGCCGAGCAGTCCGTGCTTGAGAAGCATCTGCGGGACCTGGGTGGATTTGCCCGAGCCGGTGGGCGCCTGCAACACGAGGCGCTTCGTGGCGGCGAGTTGCGCGACGATGTCGTTTTCGATTTCGTAAATGGGCAGACGTTCCGGCATGACGCGCATTTGATACGGGAACGGAAGGGGAAACGCGAAAAGAAAAGCCGGCGCAGGGCCGGCTTGTGTCTTCAAATTGGCGGAATTCGTCGCGGCGCGACGATCCCACCTCACTGCCCCGGTATTTTGAAACCGCCCGCCCCGCCCAGACGCTTCATCATTTCAGTCTGCATGAGCGTCATCATGTTGTCGTATTTGGTCGAGCCTGTGGGCGGATCGAAAAGCGCAGAGTCGGGTTTGGCAAGTTTCACGTCCTTGAACAGCTTCACCACGTTGTTGCCATCTTCAATGGATTCAATTTTGACGGGAAACTTTTTCAGGTCGCTTGCGTTCCAGACGGTGGACTCGTGTGTAGTGCCGTCCTTGTCGGTGACGACGACTTTGTTCTTCAAGCAATCGTGGCCGTCAATCTTTTCCCTGCCTAGTTCGGTGACTTCCACCTTGGAGTCGGACTCCGTCTTGTCAGAGTCCGCGTCCTTGAGGGGCGTTTCGACGTGCGCGTTCATGCTGGGATAAACGAAGTAGGAAATTTTTTTGTCCGGGCGCGAAATGGCCAGCATCTTGTCCATGCCCATCTCTTTCAATTGCTCGCCGGCGCCCGGAGGCATCTGGGCGCTCTTCACCTTGGTCATGTCCACTTCAAACCGCGATTTGCCCTCCGCGTAGGCAAGTTTGCCGGGCATTGTTGTTGTCCCTCCAGACTTTTCCGTCATCTGGAATTCGAGGTTGGCAGAAAAGGCGTTGTTCTCGCCGAACAATTTTGCCATTGCGGCTCCGAACTTCGGACAGGGCGGAGGACCGCCCATGCCGCCCCGCGGGCCGGGTTGGGCATTGGAAAGCGCGAGGACGAATGTGAGTGCGCTTGTGAGCAGCAGTGTGTTCAATGTTTTCATGGTGTTGTGTGTTGTTCGATTACTGGAATAACAAACACCCGGTCGAAAGCCACAAGAAAATGGAAAAAACGGGCCGCCAGCGATCAATCCGAGCCCCTGATAATCTCCCAGGCCCGATATGCAGAGAAGATATTTCATGATGCGTGGAGTTGTTAAGGGCCGCGTGCTTAATCTCCAACCTTTCTCGACTGTGAAATGCAAAGACCCAAAATCGCAGCGGCACATCCCGCGACGAGACTTCGCATCCAAACAGACTGGAACTCCGCTCGCCCTCCCATAAGAATACCGAAGACGACGCTACCAAGAACGATCCATCCGCAGCGGCGAACGCTTAGTCGGGCGTTTGTATCTGGTGTGTTGTCATTCATGGCGTGCGAAGTGGTCTAGCGCCCAAACTCGGCGCTCGTCGGCTGCGAGTGTGGTGCGTAGTGTTGATGTTCAAGTCTTTCATTGTGCGTTGCTCCGCGACGGGCTTTTGCCTTCTCATCTAATCTGGTTAAACCAACAGTCGTCCTTCAATGTTCCCTGCCCTGTTTGAATGCCGCAGTGTGCTTCATGATCGAGCAGCTTGGCAACTCACCTACTCGTCCAATGGTCCATGATCCTCCTCCTGGGCAACGCAGTGCGGGCTTATTAGTTGGCCAGTTAGGATACAGATCACTCCATGTCGGAGTGTCGTTGCTCGTCGCATGATGCGCTTCGACCCAAGCACCTTTCTCTTCCCAGAGGTGGTAGAGCGAATGCACGCAATCCTCTCTCGCATTTATCGCATGCGCCCGATAGAATACAATGCCTGCCGCCAATACAACAACGACCATGATTATGGCTTGTGCTTTATTTAACATACGAACTCTGGATCAACGCCCCAAACCCAGCGACCACTTGGTCACCAGCGTGGAGTGAGATGCTACGTTTTCAGTTTTTCATGTTGCGTCAATCTACGCCGGGCTTTTGCCTTCTCATCTTATCTGGTTAGGCCACGGGGGCGTTTGACCGCATATCGCTTGATGGGCCGATATGTATAGCTGCACTCACGGACGCAAATTCCGCATTTTACCAACAAATAGTCATCCTTCAATTCGATCTCATCCCACGTAAAGCTGACAACACCATCGCCGAACCCAAACTTCACTCTGCCGCCGCGAGTGACAACGTAGTCGAGAACAGGTCCGGCGACACCATTCCTATCGCCAAAAACCTGCACTGCGTGATCTGGCCAAAATGTAAACTGCTCAAACAAGGATTCATCTTGGAGTTCAAGTCGCGCGCCAATCAAAGAAGAAATAATTTCCTTTGCACTCATTTGTCACGGGCGCGATGACGACTAACATTGAGGTTGAGCAATGGCCTCGAGTTCTATTTCTTTCATTGATTTGAACCCTAAATACCCGTTTTCGGCTTCGTGATGTCCAGCGTGATGACGGTGGTCATTGTGTCCTTTGGTTTGGCTGGAACTTCAATCGTCAATCCGCCCGCGTTCTGCGTGAATTTGAGCTTGTCGCCACCGTCCAGCAGCGCGGCTTTGATCGGCGTGCCGTTAATGCCAGTCACGACGAGTTGACCGTCGTTGGGCCAGTCGAAGACGTGGAGGTAGAGGCGGGTCTTGCCTTTGCCGAGTTCCTTTTGTGTGCAACGTCCCCACGCAGGTTTCCCGATGGGGCTGGCGTGTGTGCCGTAAATCGAACTGCTGTTCTTGTCCATCCAGCGTCCAATGCCTTCGAGCCTTTCCACCGCTTGATCGGGGAACGTGCCGTCCGGGCGCGGGCCGATGTTGAGCAGGAAGTTTCCGCCCTTGCTGGCGATATCAATCAGTTTGCGAACTAGGTCCTCGGTGGATTTCCATTTGGTGTCCGCAGCGTTCCAGCCCCAGTGCGCGTTCATGGTCATGCAGGATTCCCAGTCCACGCCGGGAATGCCTTGATCGGGAATTTCCTGCTCCGGCGTGCCGAAGTCGCCCCGGAAGCCGCCTTCCCTGGTCTGTCCCGCCATGCCGTGACGGCCCTTGTCCACGCGGTTGTTGATGATGATCTTTTTGTTCAAGCCGCGCACGTAGTCGTCAAGGTCCTCGCCCATGGCATGAGTCCAGGTGGCTTCCCATTCGCCGTCAAACCACATCACGCCCGGATTGTAGCCGCGGACAATTTCCGCAAGCTGGCTCTTGAGATAACCGCGAAACCTGTCGAAGTCTGCGCCATCGGCGGAGCGTGTGGATTTCTCCCAGGTGCGGCGCGGCAGATAATCAGGATGATGCCAGTCCATGATGGAATGGTAGGTGCAGAAGCGGACGTTTTGTTTGCGGCACGCGGCGCTGAGTTCCTTGAGAATGTCCCGTTTGAAAGGCGTCGCCATCACGTCGAAGTCGGAAGCCTTGGAGTCCCAAAGCGCGAAGCCATCGTGGTGTTTGGAGGTGATGACGAGATATTTCATCCCGGCGCGGTGAGCGAGCCGCGACCATTCGGCGGGGTTGAATTTCACCGGGTTGAACTGCCCGAGAAACTGGTTGTATTCTTCGAGAGGAATCTTCGCACTCTCGCGAATCCACTCCGCGTGGTCGGTCTTGCCTTTCCATTCCCCGGCGGGGATGGCGTAGAGCCCCCAGTGGATGAACATGCCGAAGCGCGCATCGCGCCACCATTTCATGCGAGCATCGCGTTCGTGCGGCGTCTCCAAAGTCAAAGGTGCAGCAGCGCCCGCTGGCTGGTTGAGCGAGCCGGTTTGAGTTGCCGCCGCTGTGGTGACGCGGGTGGAAACGAGGGTGAGGAGACAGAGTCCGACGACCAAAGCAGGTGTCTTCATATATCTGCCCGCAATCAAACGTCAGAATCAGCCGCGATGCAAGCCGATGTTGTTCGGTCGGGTGTGACTGGAAGTGCGGCGCAATTCGATTGGACTGGGAGTTGGAGTTCAAGCTTTAGCTTGTTCCCATCAACCAATCGCCGCCCTGACACGCTAAAGCGTGAACTCCAACAAAAACCGCGCGGCAGTTTCAGTCACACCTGGCTCGGTCAGTTTGAAGGCCCTTAAATCGAGCGCTTGGCGTTCCAATCGTACATGTGGCTCTCGCCGCTCCAGTCGGAATCAATCTTGCCTTTGATGGAGTCACCGTTGAGTTCACCCTGAAACTTGGCGGTTTGAGTTTTGCCGTCACGTTCACGGGTCACTTTCAAGGTGATCTTGTTGTCCTTGATCATTCCATCGGCGATGGGCGCTTCGTTGTCGCCCATGATCACGACTCCGGCCAGTTTGTCTCCGTCCTGCTTGACCTTCAAACTGAGATCAATGGAATCGCCATCCTTGGTGACGAGCACCCATTTCCAGGTGCCGGTGGCGTCAGCCTTTTCACGGGCGGCATTCCAATCGTAGTTATGATCTTCCCCGCCCCAATCCGAATGAATCTTTCCCTTGATGGCGTCGCCGCTCAATGTGCCCTTGTAGGTGGAGGTAAATTTGTTGCCGTCGAAATCCACAGGAATTTTGAACGAAACGGCGTCACCAGCAACTTTACCCTCAGTGATGGGCGCTTCAAATTCGCTGACCTTTACCTTGCCACTGAGCTTTTCTCCATCCTGCTTCAAGTTGAGAACAAGCTTCATGACGTCACCGCTTTCGAGGTTGATGGAGTATTTCCAATCGCCGGTGGCATTGGCGGCTGTTTGTATCTCGCGCTTGGCCTCCCAGTCCGCCTTCCGGTCTTCGCCGCCATAGTTTGATTCAAGTTTGCCCTTCAGGCTGTCGCCGCTCAAAGTGGCCGCGACTTTCATGGTGGTCTTTTCGCCGTTCCGTTCGCGGGTCACTTTGATGGCGAGTTGATCGCCGGTCAGCTTGACTTCATCCATCGGATACTCGGTCCCGTTCCGACCAACGACAGTGCCGCTTAACTTGTCGCCGTCCTGCTTGATTTTGAGTGTGGACTGGATGGACTGCCCGTCAGGCGTGGTGAAGGTGGACTTCCAGGTGCCGACAACTGTGGCGTCCGCCGCCGACGTGGTTGATGCGAGCCAGGCGAACGCCAGCGTCAGTGCCGCCAGCGTCAACGATTTATTCTTGAACGAGGTTTGATTGCGAATGGTCATAACCGATTTGTTGTTTTGAATGTTAAACTGGTCAGGAGTTATTTAACCGCTGTCGGACTCTGCTTGGCAATGTTTAATCCGGAGAAGTAACCGTCAAAGAATTTGGAGAGCGGGACATCAGCCACGGAGCGCCGGAGCTTGGACCAGGTGCGTTGGTCGCCCACCGTGTAGTAAAGGTAGGTTTTGCCTTTGAACTCAAGGATGTCGGGGTCGGACGCGTTGACACCGTCGTTGAGGCCGGGTGTCAGAATCGGGTTGGCAGGACTGAGCTGCCACGACTTCAAATCTTTCGAGCGCGCCAGATAAGTCTCGAAAACCCAGCGCGGGGTGCGGTGTTCGAGATAGAGCAGGTAGTAGTTGCCTTTCACGAAACGAATGCACGGACAGGCGGCATAGCGGTCGGCACCGAATACTGTTTCCGGCAGCTTGCTCCAGTTCTCAAGGTCGGATGACGTGGCGAACTTGATCGTGAACGGCGTGTATTTCTGGTCGTTGGATTCGTAAGCCATGACGAAACCATTGGGCGTTGCACAGACGGAGCTGTTGAACAGGTGTTCGCCTTCCTGTTTCACAACCACCTTCTGCTCCCAATGCTTGAGGTCCTTGGATTTGAACATCGTCACGTCATTCCAGTCGCCGGACTCGAAACGCGCCGCAAAAACATAGATCGTGCCCTTGTGAACAATCGCTGAAGCCAGGCTGTAGCCTTCGGCGAAGCGCACGAGTTCGCGTCCGGTTTCCACGTCCTCGAGCGAGAGCGTGTAATCGGCCTTCGTGCCGCCGCTGGCCGGGCGCAGGCATTTCATCAGAGTCAACCGATTCTTCCATACGACGGGCGCGACTTCGCAGACCTCGCGTGATTCCGGACGCTCGACCTTCAACGCGTGGCGATTAGTCGGCGGCGCGGTTGGCAGAATGGTTTGGAACACGTCCGCTGGCCAGTGGCCGAGACGATGCATTCCTTTTGGCACATCTTGGTTGAATTGCACGTATGCCTTCACGTCGCCGGTTGTTGTGAAACTGACATCACCTTTGCCTGCGCCAAAAATCTTGCAGCCCATCAGCGTGGAATCCTCGATGTCCACATGGAGGAAGCGTCCCTCGATCGTGCTGTGAATGACACCGGAACCGGGCTTGCCCTGCGGTTGGGAGAAATTGAGCGCGATGAGCTGGCAGTTTTTCAGCTTCACGCGCGTGAAACCGGCGAAGCCGGGGTTGCCCGCCTGCAAAGCGTTGTCCGGGCCGGTGAGCGTGCAATCCTCGAACACAAAGTCAGGGTAGGCTGGCATCTCGGGATGTTCGGCGCGCACGTACGCACCAGCGGCATCTCCCCACCAATCGAGACACCAGAGCTTGCAACGACGGAACACGCACGGTTCATCGGGCCGCGACAGAATGTTCGCCGCGCCACCACCAAACGCACGACCGATGCTCACGCAATCCTCAACAACAACGGTGAATGGCTCGGCGGTGTCCACGAGATCGAAGAACAGACCGGCGTCGCCACCGGTGGCGTAGAGATTCTTGAATTTCCAGCGATCCCAACCAATCGAGGAAAACGTTTCAGCCTTGTGCTCCTTGGACCAGCCGCGCTTGTAGGCGCGAATCGTTCCCCACCAATCGTAACTCTTGAATCCCTTCTCGGCGTCGCCGGAATCCAAGATCACCCAACCGCTCGTGCCGGAACCGAGGCTGCCATCGGTATCGCCGATAAGCTGGTTGTAAGCCCCGGCGGCGCCTCGCTGCGCCGGAAACAGATTCGCCTCCATGTAAGTATCCGGACGGACAATGATGCGATGCCCGCCTTTGTCATCCGGCACAGCATTGAGCGCGGCCTGAACTGTGCGAAACGCCTTCGACCACGATGAGCCATCCGAGTTGTCGCCGAGCTTGGAGACGTAAATGTTCTGGCCTGCTGTTGCGGAAAGTACACCGACCGTGGCGATCAATAATGCGCAGATACTGAATCGCGCCGCGTTTCGCCATGTAAGACTTGGAGTGTAATGGATAAACATGCTGAGGATGAATTGTGTCTGGTCACTGTGACAAGCTTGCGTGTTGAATGCAATCCATCCTCGTTTGTCTGGGGATGAGAAGCAGGGACAGAGTGTCATACAGCTTTGCTTCCTTTCGGCGAAAGCCCGGCTCCGCACCGCCATGACCGTGCTGCCCGCATCGCCATCTTCAAAAACTGCCCGTGCAAAATCCCCAATAAAACAAAACCCCGCTCTTACTCTTGTTTCTTACGAAGCGGTGTCATTTATCAAGCCCTGCCCAATTCAATATCCAATCTACCGCGACATAAGTGCTGAAACAAAGCAACGCAAAACAAACCAACTTTGGAAGAGCCGGGCGTCTGGGGCAACGCAGGAATGTCCAGGCACAAACTCCAACCGCGGAGACCACCAAGCATATTCCAAATATGGCGATGGGCAACGATGCGCCTCTACGTTGCACAAAGATAACACCAGGCAAGGCCACACAAGCTGACAGGATAGCCGCGGCACTGTAGCCGACATTATTCCAAGTTGATTGGTAACGTGCCTCTGATATTCTTGGTAATGGCGGAGGTTTCATAATGTCTAGAATCGCCGTCAGTATGGCTTTTGATGAAAGGCAAAGCGGTGTCTGCTCGCCGGGATGAGCGTGGGTTTCTCTGTTGTCATGATTGGGTTTTATTTCACGCCTCCAGCTTTGTCAACAAGGGTTGTCAGGCTTTTGGTTCGTGCTTACAGCGCCGTAGCAGCGGTATAGACGACGTCGTCGTCAATCTCGGGTCGGGTCGCAAGTCATCTCTCCATTCCAAAGCGCCTCGCAATGCGGGCACTCGAAAAATACTTTGTAAGCTGGCCCGTTTTCCACCGGAACTCTGCGCTGTTTGAGCCGCCTGTTACATTGAGGGCAGCGCAAACCGCGCAACTCACCAACGACAATAACAGCCACCACAATCAACATCGGCCACGGTGATCGCAGCAAACCCGTGCCCAGGATGGCAAAAAAGATGACCACAACCGTGAGAGGCAACCTCCACCACGGTCCTTTCGGTAATGGTCTCACAATCCCCATAGGAACAGCGCATGGTTAGCGAACCAACCGCCCCGGCGGCGGAGCAATGACGTAAAAAGTTGAAATCCGGCACACCATCGCTTCTCAGCAACTTGCGCGTCCAGCTCTTCAGGAGGAGGTGACGAATGGTAAATCACAAATCTAAGCTCCTGTATCATCCCAAAACCCGGGAGGGGTGTCCATGCCCTCCAAGACCTTGGAAAAAATCCAAAACCCGATGGAGGGGCTGGCTAGGCGCTCAAGCGCTCGTCCTTTCCATTGAGTCCGCTTCCGTTCACTTGTGTGTCTTGCTACCCACCACCCAAAACACGTAATCAGTAGTATGGAACTGAGTCCGACCATTAACTGGCGGCCTTCCAGTTTGGATTTTGGAACTTGAGATTTCTCTGGATGTTGGAGCTTGGAGCTTGGATGTTTGTTTTGCATGTCCGCGCACAAACACGCCGGTCGCTGCGCGCAAAAGTTCGCGCTGCTTTTGTTGCTTGGATTGAGCGCGTGCCAGGCAGACATTTCAAAAAACCAAACTAGGACGAGCATCGTGAGTTCCAATACGCCAGCACACCAACACACCAACCGTCTCGCCCGCGAGAAGTCTCCCTACCTGCTCCAGCACGCGCACAATCCCGTGGACTGGTTCGCGTGGGGCGACGAGGCATTTGCGAAGGCGCGGGCGGAAAACAAACCCATCTTCCTCAGCATCGGTTACTCGACGTGTCACTGGTGTCATGTCATGGAACGCGAATCGTTCGAGGATGAAAAAATTGGCGCGTACCTGCGCGAACATTTCGTGAGCATCAAGGTGGATCGCGAGGAGCGACCTGACGTGGACAAGATTTACATGACGTTCGTGCAAAGCACCACGGGCAGCGGCGGCTGGCCGTTGAATGTTTTTCTCACACCGGATCGCAAGCCGTTCTTCGGCGGAACCTATTTCCCGCCGGATGATCGTCATGGTCGTGGCAGTTTTCTTTCCGTGTTGCAACAAGTCGCCACTGTCTGGCGCGAACGCGGGAACGAGGTTACAGCGTCCGCCGATGAACTCACCGCGAGGCTGGAACTCGCCACCGGTTCTGCGTCCAAAGGCAAAACTGACCTGAACGCCGGGATTCTTCGACGCGCCGGGCAATTGTTCAAAGACTCCTACGATCCACGTCACGGGGGATTCGGCGGCGCACCTAAATTTCCGCAGCCGAGCATTCCGTCGTCACTGCTGCGCTATGCAAAACGATTCAAGGATGGTGGCGCGGAACTCATGGTGCTTCAAACCTGCGACAAGATGGCGGCGGGCGGAATTCACGATCAACTTGGCGGCGGCTTTGCGCGCTACTCGGTGGACGCCGAATGGCTCGTGCCGCACTTCGAGAAAATGCTCTACGACAACGCACAGTTGGTGCAGCTCTATCTCGATGCGCATCTGGTGGCGGGAGAGAAACGGAGTGATGCGACCCCGAATGCTCCAGCACTCCAACACTTCAATACTCCGTTCGCGTCTGTGGCTCGTGACATTCTCGATTACGTCCTGCGCGACATGACACATCCTGACGGCGGATTTTATTCTGCCGAGGACGCCGACAGTGAAGGGCAGGAGGGAAAATTCTACTGCTGGACGCACGATGAGTTGTCAAAGCTGCTGACCCCGGAGGAATTCAATGTGACTGCGCGTTACTTTGGGATCACCAAGCAGGGAAACTTCGTGGATCATAGTCATCCTAATCCTTTGCAGGGGCTGAATGTGTTGAGCGTGGTCTCCAGCAATGTTCCCGTCGCCGATCAACCCTTGCTCGCTTCCGCCAGAACGAAAATGATCGCGGTCCGCGCGAAGCGCATCCGTCCGCATCTGGACGACAAGATTCTCGCGTCATGGAACGGGCTGATGCTCGGGGCATTTGCGCGGGCGTCCGCTGTGTTGGGCGAAGAGAAATATCGCGCGGCAGCGGAAAAGAATGTGGCGTTCGTTCAGGTAAAACTTTGGGATGTGAAGTCCAAAACACTCTTCCATCGCTGGCGCGATGGCGAGCGCGACAATGTTCAGTTGCTCGAAGCCTACGCGTTCCAACTCGACGGCGTCATTCATCTCTACGAGGCCACACTTGACCCGAAGCATCTCGATTTTGCCATCGCACTCGGCGGGGCGATGATCACGAAGTTCTACGACGCGGAGCGCGGCGGCTTCTGGCAGGCAGCAGGCGGCACGAACGATTTGATCCTGCGCATGAAGGATGACTACGACGGTGCCGAGCCTTCGGGAAACTCCGTTGCCACTCTCGCGTTGTTGAAACTCGCTGCCATCACGGATCGAAAGGATTTTCGTGAACCTGCCGAAGCCACGTTGCACCTGCTCGCGGGCAAGCTGGAGAAAGTTCCTCAAGGTCTGGCGTTCCTGTTGCACGCGGTGGACTTTCAATTGGAGGAGCCGAGCCGCGTGGTTGTGGCCGGCGATCCAAACGCGGCCCAGGCTCACGAATTGATTCACGCCGCGCACTCGATCTATCAACCAAACAAAGTCGTGCTCGGCAATCGGGGCGCGGTGGAGGAATTCGCGCGAAGCCTGCCAGCGAAGGACGGCGCGGTTGCCTACGTCTGCACCGGCAAGGCGTGTCTCCCACCAACCAGCAAGCCCGAAGTGCTGCGCAAGACCCTGGATTCCCGTCAGATTCCTGGGCAAAAGTAATAAAGCGATTGGACGCTGACAGCAAACATTAGGTCACAGCCCCGGGGCGGCATGGGCTTCACGAAAGGGATGCCGAAGTTTGTTTTGAGCGCTTTATGCAGGAACCGGTTTGCCAGGACTGCCAACAGGGGCTGTGTCAGGCTCGTGGCATACTGTTTGCGAAAGGATTCTTTAGTTTGGAGAGTCGTAACAAGTCGTATCGTATGAAATTCACATTGGAAGTCGGGGAGGTCGAGAAGCACCGGATCGAATTCAACTACAACCAGCTCGCAGGCAGCCTTCTCATCAACGTGGACATGCAACCAGTCTGCAAGTCCGTCCGTTTGCTCAACGAACCCGTTCATGAAGTCTATCGCTTCGTGGTGGGCCAGATGGTCAAGACGGAGGTGCGCATCGAAAAATGGCGCAAGCAATTGTTCGGTTACCGCAACTGCGTCTATGTGGACGACCGCCTGTTGCAGGTCTTTGAAGGCAACTGAGCCGCATCAGGCACAAGCGGTTGCCCAAAACCGCGACGGCTCATTGAACAAAGGTGGAACACCCGTCTCCGGCTGGTTGCACCATGCTGAGGGGTTTTGATGGTGGCATGGCAACCGCTTGATGAATGCCACCGTGGCCTGTCGCAACCCAATATCCACAACAGACATCTCCTGGAAGAAAGTCTCGATGGCTTGCTTTCTTGGCGCTCTGTTGCTGTCGCCTGCCTCAAATGCTCGTGCGCAATCCAACGAACCCGCGCTGAAAATCTCCGGCACGAACGGGAACATCACCGTGTCGTGGCCTGCGGCATTCTACTATTCGGCTTTGGCGGGCACGCTGGATGAGCCGTCTCCATCCGCCAGTTGGTTCTGGGTTTCCACAGCTACGCCGATGTTCTCGCTCTATAATCTGACTTCGTTCGTCCCCACCAACCTCTACAACGCGCCCGTTACGGCAACCGTGTTGGCAAACGAGTGTCAGTTCACTTTGCCGGTCACGAACGCGCAGCAGTATTTCAAACTCATGCCGATGCGACAGATTCCTCTGTTTCAGTTCTTCATTTTCTACGATGGGTTGTTGGAATTCAGCACTGCTGCAACTTTGAACATCAATGGTACGGTTCACGCCAACGGTCCGATTTATACAGGATCAGGTTCACCGTTGACGTTCTACGACACCGTCACCACGGCTGCGAACTTTTCGTCTCCACTTTACTTTGGAAGCACAAACTGGGTTTACACTGGTACCTTTCTCGGAAACCCGGCAACCGTCACCAACACTTTACCCCTTCGTCCTGATGTTGGAACGGATGACCTGCACGCGATCATTGATATGCCGCCGCCGGGTGAAGACCCGGAATCGCAGTTGGGCAGTCAGCGCTATTACAACAAAGCTGCGATCATTCTCCTCGTCAACAATTCCACCGCGACTGTGATCATCAAGAGTTCCCCCACAGACATCTCTCCCGTAAACATTGTGGCTTTTACCTATGGAACGAATAGCCCTTTCTTGCGAAACACTTTCCCGTTTCTTTCCATCACCAATCTTTTCAATGATCGGCGCGAATCATGGAACACATTTGGATTTATGAAAACAAATCGGCTGACGCAGATTGACATCGGTCTTTACAACCAGTGGTTGTTGACCAATTCCGCCGTCAACGCCAAGTTCCCACCTTTCTTTGACAGTTGGCCGAACATTCTTTATGTAGCAGACAATCGAACGACATCCAGCAATTCCTTCTATTCCGTGCGGCTGACCAATGGTGTCGCAATTCCCACCAATGGAAATACCGGCTTTACTCTGGCAACGAGAAACCCGCTCTATGTCTGGGGCGACTACAATTGCCCACCTGAGTTTGCCGGCACCACAAACACTAGCGGTATACAGCCAGCATCATTGGTGTGTGATGCTATAACCATCCTTTCGACAAACTGGTCAGATCCCAAGAGTTTTGGTTCATACGGATCACAACCCCCAGCATCAAGCACCGCCGTGAACGCAGCAATCATCACAGGAAATACGCCCTCCACTGGAATTACCACATCAACTTTCAGCGGTGGAATTCACAATCTCGTAAGATTGCTTGAAAATTGGACTGCAAAAGTAAACACCTTGAACGGTTCTATTGTTTGCCTTTATAAAAGCGGGGTGGCCACGAACAAATTTATCTGGCCTGGCACAACCTACAATCCACCCACCCGGCTGTATAATTTTGACCAAAACTTTAAGGACCTCACAAAACTTCCGCCCGGCACGCCGTTGGTCGGCACAATAGGGAATTGAATTCGAAGTGGAGCGGCGTTTTGCTGATCTGTCTCCGCAATCCCAAAGAAATTCAGCTTTGGAAATTCCGAAAGGCATCACGGTTGGCCATGCCATCAAGTTGCTCGCTCGCCTTTTGCTGTTCCCTCTCTGCTATCTGTCAGAATCCTCGCAAGGCACGAGGATTTTGACCGGAGTGCGCCCGTCCTCGGGCGCAGCAATTTTCTCAATTCAGAACGCGCGGGTTGATTCGCCACCTTGCTCCGATACCAGCTTGCTGCAGCCGAGGACGGCTGCACTCCGTTTGGTTGCGGCTACGCCGCGCTGCGTCCTTCGCACCTCCCGCCTGCTCCCGGCACACTCTCCGGCGCGGCCAGACCTGCTGGCAAGCCGCAGCCCTGGGCGCCGGCTGCTGCGTTTAACCGATTCCAGCAGCCTCACGCCTTGCCCGATTCCACCCAGCAAACCGCGTAACGAATCAGCGCATTGTCGGTCTTCAACTTCAGTTTGCGCCTGATCTTCGCGGAGCCGGCGGCAACTGTTTTGGCATTCGTGCGAAGCTGGCGGGCGATTTCCTGGTTGCTCCTGCCTTTGCCCAGCGCTTCCAGGATTTCCAGTTCTGAATCCGTAAGTTGATCCAATGGGCGAGCCTTCACCTTTTCCTTCGGCAATTTTTTCGGAGAACCGTTGTTGCCGCTGGCCATCACTTCTTCGCTGACGTAAATGTGTCCGCCCAGCACATCGCGAATCGCGTGGACGATCTCTTCGGGATTTTCCTGCTTCATGATGTAGCCGTCACCACCGGCCCGCAAAACACGGTCCGCGTACAGCGCTTCATCGTGCATGGAAATTACCAGCAGCTTGATGGCGCGGTCCACCAACCGGATTTCCTTGATGAGTTCCAACCCGCTTTTGCCGGGCAGACCCAGGTCCACCAGCACGAGGTCGGGTTTGATGCGCGGGATCTCTTTCAGAGCTTCAGCCGCAGTCCCTGCCGTGCCGCAGACGTGCAGGTCGGATTCGCCGCTGACGATCTGCGCCATCCCCTCGCGAAACACCGGATGATCTTCAACAATGAAGATTTGACTGGCGTTCACCAGATGATCGGCTCGTGCTTTTGACATAAGAAAACAACTCTCTCCTCCAAAAAACTAGTTGCAGAAATCTGGAAGTCAATTGCCGGATGCGAACCAATAAATTTATCGGCAATGGGAAAACGGCCAAAGGTTCACGGATTTCACGGGTCCTGGCCGGATGAGCGGCGCGCCTGGAGATGGCCGCGTAACCTTCGCAACATCCTCTTTCACTCCGCATTGTGGGCCGATTCCAAACGAACCCGCGCTGGATTTTGGCGGTCAACCTTGCTCGCAGTTGCAGAAATCGGACGACCCAATGACCGCCGCGCTATGGCCCAAAAGTGTTGGAAGATGTCCCGTGCGTGGGGAGATGAGGTGACTTGGATGGGAACAGGGCGGATATGCTTTTTCGGCAAGCTGTTTCCTTGGACTTCTCTGTATCGCAATCGATGGACGCAACCACAAACAAGGCAGCGCTCGATTCCCCAAACTGTCAAGGCAGCAGCAGTGCGCGATAAAACCGCTGCGCCTGCGGCCCCACAATGTCGGAGATCGTCGCCGTGCTGTTTGTCGCAAGGATGGTGCTTCCCACATTGCTCCAGTTGGTCGTGCTCAGATTTGTGTTGGATTGAATCCGATAGGTCTGCCCCGCCAGCGTGCTCCAGATCAGCGTAAGTGTATTCGCGCTTTTCGTGATGCTTTGAAACACCGGCGGCGTGGGCGAAGCAAGACTCAACCTGAAAACCACTCCAAGATCATTTGATCCACCATTGGCGGTGGTGCCGTAAAGATTCCCATCCACGCCAAACATTAGCGTGCCTTGCGGCCCGGCTCCATTGGTATTGGCAAACGAAACGAGTGACGTGAACACGCTGTTCGTTGTCAGTTTGAAGATCGTGCCATATCCTTGGCCCAGCGCGTTTGTAAACAACCCGCCGGAAGTGGTCGTGCCATAAAGTGCACCGTCCGGACCCGACACCAAAGCTGCCTGCGGGTTCGCACCATTGGTGTTCCCAAATGAAAACAAGGTGGAAAAAACTCCGTTGGTTGCCAGCCTGAAAAGCGTGCCGTGACCATTCGTGCCGCCGTTGTAGGTTGAGCCGTACAGATATCCATCAGCACCCTGCACAAGGCCGGCAAACGGATTGGCTCCATCACTCGCACCTCCGAACGAATACAGACTGGTGAGATTTCCGTTGGTGGTTGTCTTGAAAAGAGTGCCAAAACCATGCACACCCCCGTAGTAGGTCGTGCCATGGAGGTTTCCATCCGCAGTCTGGATGACCCTGCCATAAAGACTGTCGCCATTCGTGCTCCCGGTGCTGAAGGACACCACAGGCGTCACCACACCGCTCGGTGCAACTTTGATCACAGCTCCCCCGGAATTGATATTGGTGCCGCCGATCGCCGTGGTCCCATAAAAATTGCCGTCCTGACCCGGCACCAGATCGGCGATGGGATAGGCACCGTTGGTGTTTGCAAATGAGGCGAGCATCGAAAAAACACCGTTCGTTGTGAACTTGAAAATGGTCCCGGCGTTTTGTGCACCGCCGGAATAAGCCGTGCCGTAAAAACTGCCGTCCGCACCCTTCGTCAAGCCGGCCCTCGGACCAGCTCCGTTGGTATGGTTGAAGAATACCGGATTGGCGAGCGAACCGGACGGGGTTACGCGAAACAAGGTGCCGTAATTGTTTGTACCACCATATTCGGTTGTACCATAAAAATCGCCATCTGCACTTTGGACCAGACCGCTTTTGGGATTCGCTCCGTTGATACCTGCAAAAGAAATCAGCGTCGTGAAAACGGGGGACGCTTCAACACAAGACGCCGCCATGCCGGATAGCAATATGAGCGTCGTAACGGGCAGCTTCATGGATCGTGCCGCCGGGCTCATGTTCAAAGAAAACTGGATCACCTCGAATCTGTGGAAAAACATCTTGCTTGATAGGTACGTTACGTGTTGGGTGACATTACCGGCAAGCTCCACAAAGGCAAGGCCAATGAAGGTTTCATGTCCTCATTGTGATCAAAGATGGCCCAACACCGTTGGGTTCTATTCCACCTGCAACCGGAAAAAACGGCGGTCGTAAGTTGGTTCATTGGTGACCTGGACCGTGACAGGTGCGGAAGAATCGCAGTGGATTGACCAGATTGTGTCCCACTGCAAAAAGTCCGACGTGGCTTGAAGCTGATACGTCCTCCCGGCGGCTCCCTGAAAACCCAACGGAACAACTACTCCACCTTGCACGACTGTCGGCGGCGCGAAGCTCAACGTTGGCCGGACAACCGGTGACGGGCCTGACATTACATACTGGGCCTCGTTGGACGGCGGGCTTTCCTCACCAAATGCGTCGTAGGCGATGACTTGGAAATTATAGACGACATCTGCTTCAAACCCTGAAATCGCGGCACTGTTCGTGTTGAGAACATTGAGCTTGTTGGTGCATTCTCCATTGCTCAATCCCCAGCACAGGAAATATCCAGCCGCTCTCGGATCGGGACTCGGATCCCAGATGAAGTTGATGGCGTTGGCTGCGGTGGAGGAGTTGGTCGCGTTGACAAGAAACAACCCTGCCTGCGACGACCTCGTATAAAGCACTGACAAACCCGCGAACATCCATAATTTGAAACACACCGTGTACATGGGCGCAAATCAACACCGGTCTTCAATGGAACGAAGACAAATCCAAACACCCGCCGTCGGAAAATGCAAGCTATCTTGTTTGTGGTCCGTGATTCGGAGCGCATTCCCGGTTGCTTGCAACACGGGTATGCTCATGGCTGGCCATCGTGTGAACCACGTCAGACCACCGGCCCGGATGTTTGATCAATCAATACAACAATATCACGACCAGTCACCGCGCTTGGTTCGCTGCGTTGTCCTACGGACCGCGCAGGCGGAAGAACTGGTTGCTCCCGCTGAAGTTCACCACTGCGGTGTTGAGGCCATCGCTGGTCTGCACCGCGTTGGTCACGCTCGACCAGTTGGCCGGCGAAAATGCAGCCGTCGCCTCAAGGTGATACCCGGGGCTGTTGGCAGGCCACGTCAACGTTACGCCCCCATTCACGCTGCTGATGTTCAGCACCGGCGGACCGAAGCTGCCCGCCAGATCCTGAAATATCCCCTGGCTCGCATTGTAGTAACTGCCGCTGCCGCTGACCTCCAGTTTCACCGCGCGCACCATGTAAACGTTGGTGCTCACAACCGGATCAGTGTAGGTTGTGGAGGTAAGCAGCCCGCCGTTCAGTCGGGTGAAAGGCCCGGTAACAGTCGGCGCGCGATAAACATGATACCCGATTACCTCTTCCGGGGAGGCACTCCAGCTCAGGACCACTCCACCTGAACCGTTCTTCGTGACGCCGAACGCTGTGGGCGGCGCCACGATGTGCATCCTTAACGTCGGGTTGCCCATCAGCCCAAGATGCACCGAGCCTGCAAAGTCATTGAAATCGTAGTTGTCGGTATTGTTCTGGGTCAGGCGCGTGCTGAAGCCGATGGTTTCGCCCAGTCCCATGTGGTGAAATATCCAGTGCGGTCGCCCTGACCAGACGCTCGTCAATGTATGGTTCGTCGTCGCGATTGCGGCACGCAGCAGATTGTTCTGTGAGTCCCAGTCGCCGAAATAGCTTCCGAAAAGCATCGTGAATATCACCTTTGGATCGTTGGCGGCAAAATCGGCCGTGCTCCCGACACCGCTGCAGCTCGTGTAGGTGCCCCCTCCACACCCGTAGCCCCACAAATAACTCTGTGTTGATAGTGTTGTCAGCCAGTCGCCCGCAACGGTGTTCGTTGCGCCGAAGAACGCCGCAAAGTTCCGCCAACCACCTGCGGCCAGTGCTTCGCCGGTGGACAGGCCGAGATGGTCGTCAATGAGTCCGCGGCGCTCCGCCGTGATCAGCTTGTGACGGAAATTATGTTCTTTGTTCAGGTACCTCCTCAGCAACTCGGTCTCGCTTTGCGGAAACGCCGGCAGGTTGGCCATGTCCACGCGCCCCACTGCCAGCGTAACTTCGGCGTAAGGCCAGTAACTCTGATCCAGCTTGCCGTCACCCGGCACATTCCTGTTCCGTGGACTGCTGGCGAGCGGGTCATCCACAAAAGAATCCGTCCACGGTAGATTCATGGAGCCGTAGAAACCGTCGGCTGGCCAGGCCCCAACATGATCAATATGACCATCCGGAGCCAGATTCCCCGCATACGGCACGGGGACATGGCCGAAGACAAAAACCGCCTTGGTATTTGCCGGGTCCGCATTGTAGTCGGCCGTGATGAGCGCCTTGACGTTTGCGAGTTCGTTCGAGCGTGCGGCCCATACAGTCGGGCTGGTGTTCGCCGGATCCACAGCCATCCGGGCCACGTCGTGGCGCATTACAATCCAGCCGTCTCCCACCAGGTCTTGCTCAAGACGCGTCAATTCATCGGCAAGACTCGCCGACTGCGTATTGTCCACCAGCAGCACAACTTTCCCGCGGGACTCCACAAGCGGAGACTCGATGCCTGAGTAAAGGTATCCCTCGCCATAATAGGATGTAGCGGACTTGGCGATGCGATACTCGTATGCCCCACCAACCACCACATTCGTGTCCACGTAATTGGTGGCATCGCTCGCCAGCGGCCTGGCTGTGCCCCAGCTCGCGTCATCCCGTAATTTACGAAAGAGCACGTAGCCGGTTGCGTTCGGATCAGCCGGCCAGGAAAGCCGCACCTGCGGCAGATCCGTTTGGACCGTGGCACTCACACGCACAGCGTAATCAGTGGCGGAAACGGCCGGGGCATTTCGTGCCGCCCCCAAGAGCGCGCCGCAAATTACAGCCAGCCGCGCCATGTCCCAGGATGTCATGTTCGTATCTTCTCCCAGGAAAACCGACCGTAAAGGACAATCAATCCAGCGTGGCCCAAATGTGTAGCAAGTTGGCCGAAGCTTGCATAGATGTCCATATTGCATCCTGTAGGATTTGAACATTGAAAGCGGAAAAGTTTACTAATTTCACGGTGTAAAAAGATTAAGGCAAAACGCATGAGAAAACCAAAATGTTGGGTTTCCGGTTTGGTGCTGGGCTTGGTTGTTGCAGGGGTTGCGAATCAGGTCCATGCCACGATGTACACAATCGGTAACGGCGGCCTCGAATCTGGCTGGAATCTGAACATTGATGGCACTTCAGAAAATGGCGCGTTGGTCGGAGGCATTAAGTTAACCCCGGGCAATCCACTTTTGGCTATTACTTCCGTCTGCCTTGACGTGAAAGGCACTGTTTATCTCGGAACTGCGTACAACTTCGTCACCGTGGCCTTCAATGGTCAGGACGGCCTCAACCCGAACTGGGGCTACGGAAACTCAGGCGGCGGTGCGCTTGTTAACCCTGCAACCGCTTCTTTGGCTATTCAAAACGCAGCCCGTGTATTTGATTTGCACAAGGCAGTCTTGGCTTCCGGCACCACGCAAGACAGGGCAGCCTTGCAGTTGGCCGTTTGGGAAGCGCTCTACGACACCGGCAACCCTCTTGGATATAGTTTTATCGACACTACGGGCACTGGCGGGCGATTTGAAGCCTCGCGTTCTGCTGGAAACGCTGCACGTGTAACGGCGTTGAGCTGGTTGAATGGTCTATACGATTCATCTGGAAATCTAAAGCCTTTCCAACCGTACACTGGCAGCCTGCTGCAACCATTGTTGGCTAATGGCCAGCCAAACTCAGGCGCTCAGGAAATGATGGGCACCCTTACGGCACCGGTTCCGGAACCTACCACTATCATTGCGGGCGCGTTGTTGCTGCTACCATTTGGTGCAAGCACGATCCGGTTTTTGCGCCGGAATGTTGCAAATGCAGATCGTTCCTCTAGGTCCTAAAACCGACACAACATGTCCCGCCAATGGGGAGACAACAAATCTGATTAGTTCATAATCTCAAATAGTAAAAGCCGTTCACAAAAAACAAACAGAAGTAACAACGACAAAAAAACAAAGGGAAAACTATGAAACGAATAAAATTAATAACGGCGGCAGCAGCGGTGGCGCTGCTATGCGCTTTACCACAGGCGACTCTAGCCACACTCGTAACACTACCCAACCCGACAGCCACGGGGGGACTCGATATCTCGGCAAGTTCTGCCACAGTGGTCGGAACATTCGTGACTTCCGTTTTTGACAGTTTTGTAGCGCCGCCTGACGCGTCAGATTTTTCGGGGACTTTGTTGAGCGAGGTGTACGACACCGGAAGTGGTTACACCTTCGTATATACCCTAACTAGGACTGCAGGGCCTGATCAGATTGGGCGATTTACTGTGGACGGCTGGTTGCCGTCTCAAACCCTAATGGTTGGTAATCTCACGGGCAGTGCTAATTTCGCCCAGAGTGCTGATCGTAAAGCAGGGAGCGGAGGCAAGGTGGTTGGATTCAACTATGACACAGGTCTTCCAGGTGTCTCGATATTAGTGATCGCGACCGATACCAAGACGTGGGCGTACACTTCGGCAGGTATACAAAACGGTTCCGGCACTTCTGCGACAACACTAGCAGCGGTTCCCGAACCCACGACTGTAATCGCCGGTGCGTTGCTGTTGCTGCCGTTCGGTGCAAGCACTGTGCGTTTTATTCGCAGAAATCGCGCGACAGTCTAAGCAGATTCGAGTCATTGTTGTTTCTTCTGAGTTGAATCAGGCCGGTCTTTTGACCGGCCTGATTTGTTTTTTCGGGCTATGCACTTGATTTCCCTTCAAGCAAACGGGGACAATCCCGCAAGCAGCGCGGGATTGAACTCCAACGGAAACGGCCCTCGCGCGGCGTTGGAGTTCACGCTTTAGCGTGTTCCGTGGCCCAAGGGAATCAAGTGCATAGCCCAATTGTTTTTTATCCAACAATCTGCGCTCAAGCCGGTGCGATAGCAGCGCACAGCGGCGGAGTGCGCCCGTCTCGGGCGCAGCAAGGTCCGTACGCTTGACGGTGTGGTGGATTCCAGCGGCTTGCCTACGCGCGACGATGCTGTGGCCGAGGACGGCCACACTCCGAGCCTCACCCGCTTTTTGTCACACTCAAAGTGCCGGAGGTTGCTGGAGAAAACCGCAGTTGTGTGTTGGTCTCTCAAATTGACTTCCAGTCCGAAGATGGTGGAGCGAATCCTCGACGAAGACCGGGGCGACTGAGGGCATGAGTTACTGGGACACTTCCACCCTGAGCAAGCTCTACCTCCCGGAGCCGGACTCGACGGATTTCGTCCAAAAGGCGGCGAACAACGCGGTCATCATCACGACCAAACTGGCTCTCTACACTAAAGGGCGTTCCAACCGTGGGCGCTGATGACAGTGCGGACGATTTGTCGCCGTCTTTCCAACGCCACGTTACCCCGGTGTTTTTTCAGCTCGCCCCGGGGCACGGCATAAATGCAATCGCATTTACAGAAAGTGGGCCAGTCCAGACCATCAGATTGGCCCAGCACTACTTCATGATCCTGAGGCGGCCGGGTCGCGCGTTGCGTAGCGCAGTCCAGTATTTCTACAAATTCCTTGCGCGTGGCGCGCGCGGGGTGGGAGATTACCACCACCGGATGAGGTCCCCAGCCCAGGTCGGCTTCATAAACTTCCCAGGAGGTCACGACCTGTTTCCTTTTCGCGCGGCGGCGCGCAAGGCCTTGAACGCGCCCCGGCCCACCACGCTGGCTTGCGGGTCCTCCGATCCGTAGATCGCCTTAACCTGGGCGGGCGTCAATGGCGGAGGCGTGAGGTAATCGCTCTCCTGCCGTTGCATGCGGCGGATCGCCTCCCGCACGGCTTCGCTTTGATTGTTGAACTTGCCCGCCTTCACCAGGCGGGTGATGAACGTCTGTTGCTCTTTGGCCAATGCGTATCCCATGAAAAAAGATTGGACACCTATTGGAGAATGTCAAGCGCTGCAATGTGTCCGGGATGTAACTGGAAGTGGCATGAGCGTTGGAGTCCAAGCTTTAGCTTGTTCCCGGTCGGGCACCGGGCGGCTGGAAAACAAGCCTCTGTCATTCGTGGCAATTCGCGAAATTCGTGTCGCCACTTTGCGCCCTCTGTACTGCAATACATCAGAATCCTCGCGTGCGGGGAAGACTTGCCAAAGTGCGGTTGGGTCTGGCAGACCGGCAGCAGTCAGGCAAGCCCAACGGAAATCGGCAGGGGAATGAACGGCAAGGGAATGAAACCCTGGTTTTCCAGCACTCATTCCGCTGCCACACATTCCCCTGCCTTCACCTCCGGAAGCCGTTGATTGCGGTTCTGCCGCGCTATGCCCCTTTGCGGCCCTCCGAGTCCCTCCGTGGTTGAAAAATCTTCACAAAACGTGACGATCGAATTGACACCACCACCCTTCTACGAAATTCTCTGTTGAGTGCCTGACTTGTTCTGGTTTGTAGCCCACACAAAACCTCGCCGGGAGAAAAAGTTGCTGGAGTATTGTCAGCAGCAAAGCATCTCCGCCACCCTCCCCACCTACAATTCCGCCCACAAGTATCGCGGCAAGGCCGTCGTTTTCAAAAAGCCCCTTTTCCCGGGTTACGTTTTCCTTCAACTCGAATCCGGGCAGGGTCATTCCGTGCGACAGAATGATCACGTTGCAAATCTGCTTGAAGTGTTCGACCAGGAGACGTTTCGCCGCCAGCTCGACGATATTCTTACGGCCTTGGAGACCGATCTGGAGGTGCGTCTGGTGCCGTCCATCGGCGAGGGCACGCGCGTGCGTATCAAGTCCGGGCCGTG
>JABFSR010000248.1 GCA_013140495.1 Verrucomicrobiota bacterium | reverse complement strand
GCCTGGAAGCCTCGCCTCGCAGAATCAGCGACACCTGGCTGCTCCAACTCAATTATCACGGCCGCTACGAACACCGTTCCCGCAAACATTTCATCGAAACATTCATGAATTTATCCTGACGCCCATGGGCGGAGCGGGAAACGTTCGTGCCATTCACCGCCCACTGGCCGATGCTCGAGCTCAAGTCCGCAAACGTGATCGTGCCGTCCAAAATTTTGGCGCTGTCCACCGCGCCATTGGCCAGGCTGACGGTGGTGATGCTGCCCGCGCCGAGGTTGTTGGCGGAGATGGTGCCGGTCAGTTGCCCGGCCGCCACGCCGCCCGTGACATTGCCCGCCGTGACGGCATAGGGCGTGGCGGTGAGTTGCTGGCGCGGGCTCAACGTGCTGAACGCGCCGCCGCCGTTGGTGCGCACGCCGATTTCCAGCCAGCGATCCGCGCCGGGGAATTGGTTGCCAAAATCCAGCGTGACGGTGAACAGGCCGTTGCTCACGGCGGTGGCGGAGTTGGTCAACGGCCCGGCGATGACCGTGCCCGGACTGTTGGTCGAATCGTAAATCGTAAATTGTAAATCATAACTGCCCGTGGCCGGGCCCGGGCCGTCGTTCAACCGGCCCTGGTAGGTGAAGGCCGTGCCTTGGGCGTAGCAGGTTGAGAGTGGATGGTTGAGAGTTGAGAGGAGGGACAGCGCCAGGAACGTGAACAGTTTGTTTTTCATGGTTCTGATTGGCCGTGGGATCACCGAGTTGAACCGGTATCGCCAGGATTGGAGGTTCACGGCTCAGAACCAGAAATGGTGGTGACGGGGGATTTGCTACTGGATCAGGGAGCAAAGCAACAACCAAATCATCTTATTTACCCGACCTGTGCGCGCGACGTTTCCGGCGGGCACGGTGAGCGGTGGTGGATTCGCGCCATGCAGATCATCGCTGATCTCGCAGGCATCCCGCAGGGCGGGACGCGGGCCGTATGGCGGTTGCGTGGGCTACTTCAGCTTCAACGGCAATCTGGACACATGCCCTCACCCCGGCCCAGGCCGATGTCAGGCTGGAAGCGTCCCACTTTGTTTGTGTCTCCCAAAGGCAGGCGGGTATTCCACCCCAGGTGGGTGCATCTGGTTCGTCCACGTAACTGTCTTGCGTTTTTAACCCACCCCAAAAACCATCCCATGAGGGGAACTGCAAATACTGCCGCGGTCCGCTTCAATTCTCCCCTGCCCCGCCCGCCGGCCCGACGCCCCGATCAATGATGATGATCAACGGCAGGAAGAGCGCGATCACGATGCTTCCAACAACCAGCGCCAGGAACACAATCATGATCGGCTCAAGCAGGGATGTCATCGCGCACACGGCGTTGTCCACCTCCTCGTCACAGTTGTCGGCAATTTTCATCAACATGTCCGGCAGCGCACCGGCTTGTTCGCCAATGTCCACCATACCCACAACCATCGGCGGAAACACCTTGGAGCCGCGCAGCGTACCGGAGATGGCTTCACCTTCCTTCACGCTGTCGTGCAACGTGGAGATGACATTGCCCACGACGACATTTCCCGCTGTCTGCCTAACGATGTCCAACGCCTGCAAGATCGGCACGCCGCTACCAAGCAAAGTGCCCAGTGTTCGGGCAAATCTTGAAATGGACGCCTTGCGAAACACCGGCCCAAGCACCGGCATGGTCAGTTTGAATTGATCAAACATCCACCGGCCAGCCTTGGTCCGCGCAAACATCAGCGTCGAAACCACGGCAACCGCGAGCGCGACTGCGACCCAGAGCGCGTTGTGCCGAACCAGATCACTTGCACGCAACACCAGCATTGTGAACGCGGGCATCGCTGTGCCTTCGAGGAGTCCGTCGAAAACCTGTTTGAATCGCGGCACCACGAACAACATCATCACCGCCAGAATTGCCGCCGCGACGAACATGACCGCTGCGGGATAAAACATCGCCGCTTTGACTTTGCCTTTGATCTTCTGCGCCTTCTCCAGGAACTCAGCGAGACGTTTCAGGGTGATTTCGAGCGCTCCTCCAATTTCGCCTGCCTTGACCATGTTGATGTAAAGCGCATTGAACAAATGCGGGTGAACTGCGAGCGCTTCAGACAAAGTCGAGCCGGCTTCGATCCTTTCGCTCACCTCGCCGATGACGCGGTTGAGAGTGCGATTCCGCTCCTGTTGTTGCAGCACCCTCAAGCCACGCAACAACGGCATGCCTGCTTCGATCAACGTTGCGAGTTGACGGGTAAACGCCACCACGGCCGCTGGCTTGACCCGCCCACGGAAGAGCGGCAGTGACAGCGCCAGACTCCCAAACCGGGCGCGCGTCCCCACACGCGCACCCGTTGCCGAGGACTGCTTGCGCCGTCTCTCGGCGAGTTTGGTTGGGAAAAGCCCCATTTCCTTGATGCGTCGCAGGGCTTCGCTCTGGCTCGAAACTTCGAGGGTGCCTTCGATTTGCAGCCCGGCTGCGTTGACGGCTTGATAGGCGTAGTTGTTCATAGGCTTCTGTTATGTTCGACAGAGCCGGATGGAGAAGCTCACGCAGGAGACGTCAAAAAACTCAATTTTGTGGAAAATGAAAACCTTGCACCGCGTCTCTGTGGCCCATCGAGACCAGCAGGCTTGAGGAATTGGTCTGTGGGGACTGTTTGTTCCCCGAGAAAGACGGACCAGGATCAGCGTTGCACCCTTGCCCCGCCTCCCTGCATCAACTTCTCGACCTCGCGGATGTCTGCCATTGAAGTATCGCCTGGAGTGGTCATCGCAAGAGCTCCGTGGGCAGCCCCGTAATCAACAGCTTTCTGAGGATCACCGGTCATCATCAGTCCGTAGATGAAGCCGCTTGCAAAACTGTCGCCACCGCCGACACGATCCATGATTTCCAAATCAGGATAGTGACGGCTCTCCAAGAACTTCCCTCCCATCCAGGCGATGGCCGCCCAGTCGTTGATCGTCGCGGTTTTCGCCGCGCGCAATGTGGTGGCCGTGGCCTTGAAGTTTGGGAACTCCTTCACGGCTGTCTCAATCATCTTCTTGAAAGCGGTCACATCAATGTGAAGGAGATGTTCGTCAGCGCCTTGGACCGGAAGGCCCAGACAGGCAGTGAAATCTTCTTCATTGCCAATCATCACGTCAACATACCGGGCAATTTCCCTGTTCAATTCCTGGGCGCGTTTCTGACCACCGACGGATTTCCAGAGCGACGGACGATAATTCAGATCGTAGCTGACAATCGTACCGTGCTTGTTCGCCGCTTTAACGGCTTCGATCACGAGTTGTGGCGTGGTGTCGCTGAGTGCGGCGAAGATGCCACCGGTGTGAAGCCAGCGCACGCCAAGTTTACAAAAGATATGATCCCAATCGAAATCGCCTGGCTTGAGTTGCGACGCAGCCGTAAGGCCGCGATCCGAAACACCCACTGCACCACGCACACCGAAACCGCGTTCGGTAAAATTAAGTCCATTGCGCGTAACGCGCCCGACACCGTCGAAAGGCGACCATTTGATGAACTCTGTACTGACGCCGCCCTGCAAAACAAAATCTTCGAGCAAGCGCCCCACGTCATTGTCTGCAAACGCGGTGGCAACGGCCGTCCTCATTCCGAAGCAACGACGCAAACCACGCGCGACGTTATATTCGCCGCCACCTTCCCAGACGCGGAACTCGCGTGTGTTACGTATCCGTCCTTCGCCAGGATCGAGGCGCAGCATTATCTCACCGAGCGAGAGGAGATCGTATTTGCAGGAATCAGCGGATTTGATTTTCAGGGCGGACATAAATAGTGAACCAATTTACCGGCATGGATTGCAGCTCAGGAAAATCTGAAATGAATCCAGAAGGAACTCAATTCAATTCCCAGCTAGGGGGTCACCACTTTTCCCAAAATCACCGCGCGTTTTGCTCCGGTTGCGGAAGGCACGTTGCCCGGTCGGCCTGCCAATGTTTCATGCGCCAGTATTGCAAATGCGAGCGGCTCCTTGGCTGAACTGGCTATCCCAAAATCCTCATGCGTGGACAGCCTTCCGACGTTTGTTTGTTTCGCGATCATCCGAACCAGTGTTGGATTTTTCACGCCGCCGCCACCTAGAATAATCTCGAGTCGCCCCAATTCGGATGCCGTCAGCTTCGGCAGGATGAATCGGCGATAACTGTCGGCAATCGTCGCAGCCGTGAAATCAGTCGCCGTCGCCACCATGTCAGCATCGGGCAATCCTAGTTTGCGACCACGGCTCAACAGCCAGTTCACGAATGGTTCTCCAAACTCTTCCCGGCCTGTGGTCTTGGGCGGAGGACGCTTGATGAACGGATGGTTCATGCACTCGGTCAGCAGTTTCGCAGAGACACTTCCGCGCGCAGCAATTTGTCCATTGCGATCAAAGGCAATTCGTCCGCGCGTGAGTTTGGAGACCAGTGCATCAACAACCATATTGGCGGGACCGGTATCGAAAGCGATGACGTCATCCAGCTTTGCGCACGCCGGGAGGAAAGTCAGATTGCCAATGCCACCAAGGTTTTGAACAATTCGAGGCCGCGTTTTGTGAGCGAACAATGCCCAGTCCGCAAACGGCACGAGCGGTGCGCCCTGCCCTCCCGCCGCCATGTCTCGCGTTCGAAAATCAGCAACGGTCGTAATGCCCGTACGCTCGGCGATGACGCAGGGTTCTCCGATTTGCAGAGTGGAAGGAGTCCCCGCATTCGGCAGATGATGGACGGTTTGTCCGTGCGAACCGATGGCAGTAATGTCGCCCGGTTTTAGCTTTGCCTTGCGGATGGCGGCAAGCGCAGCGCGGGCAAACAGTTCGCCGAGAACAAAATTGAGTTCACAGATTTCGGCCACCGTTCCGTGAAGCGCAGCCTTCAGGACCCGGTCCCGGAGACTGGGGGCAAACGATTGGTGAGTGTGGACTTTCAACCGGATTCGCAAGCCGTGCCTGCCTTTCGAAATTGTTGCAACAATGGCGTCAATCCCATCCGCCGAGGTGCCTGACATGATGCCAACATAGTAGTCGGAAACGCGTGCAGAGATTTGGTTTCGAGGCACAAGGAAGGCTAGTCAATGCGAGCCTTGCGAACAAGTTTGGATGTTTCGAGAACGTTAGATTGAGGAGCAGCCCCATCCATCAACCAAAATTCCCTGTCTCTGGCGTTGACTTTCCGGTGCGTTTGGCTAACGTCTCGCCCCTAATTTTGAAATAAAAGCGAATTATGCCCAATACGAAGTCAGCCGAGCGCCGCATGCGCAACAGTGAACGCAAACGTCAGCACAACCGCGCCATCCTTTCCCGCCTGCGCAAACACGAAAAAGGTCTTCGCGATGCCGTAAACGCTGGCAAAAAGGCCGATGCCACCAAGACGTTGCCAGATGTGCACTCCGTCATCGACAAGGCCGTCAAGTCCGGCGTCATCACCCGCGCCGCAGCCAACCGCAAGAAATCACGTCTGACCATCGCTGCCAATCGTTCTAAATAGATTCCTGCTGAAAATCTTTTTGACGACGGCCCGCCGTACTGCGGGCCGTTTTCATTTGGAGGAATCGTGTTGGTTTCGTTGTCATCCGTCAGAGAAATCTCTTTACATAGGACAGGGTGATCCTGATTCTACGCCTCGCTATGGATGACAAATTCTGGAGTATTTTCGCGATGCCCATTGGTGTAGCCATGTGCTTTGGTCCGGCGATGCTCGTCTGGTGGTTGTTTGACCGCAAGAAATCGCATCAAGATGACAAGAGCGACAGCGGGCATTGAACCTCTGTTTGATTTCACAAGCGCGAGCCAATTCGCGCTTTTTTGTTTTTGGATTGTCAACGTAACTTGACCGCGTTATGAAAACAGCATGAGCAATCCTTCCGTTCCACAGAAATCACCCTACGTTCTCGACTCCCTGCAAGGAAGCCACTGGTGGTGCTCCTGTGGGCAGTCGAAAAAACAACCGTTCTGTGACGGCTCGCACAAGGGATCGGCGTTCTCGCCCATGAAGGTGGATTTGCCCGCAGCGAAGAAGGTTGCATGGTGCGGTTGCAAGCATTCAAAGAACGGCGCGTTCTGCGACGGCTCGCACTCAAAACTTTAGAGAATTTTTTGCGGGAGCGTGAAACGATGCCAGGTAGATGCGTCCCGCGCATCCGTGACCTCGCATCGTTCCCGAAAGCTCAGTCGCGTCTTTTGAAAAGTTCGCTGGAGTCGGCGAGGTTCAGTACCGAGAGATCAATACCTTCGCCGGGACTGCGTTCGGCGGCGATCTTGAGTTGCGCCGCGATCTGACCCCGAACCTCGGTAGCGTGATACTTCACCGCACCCACGCCCACCTTTGCCTGAAAGATCACAACAAGGATGCAATGCTCATCAATGTTGATCGCGAACATGCTGAACTTTTCGCCCTGCTGATAAACACTGTCGAAATTTGACTCGTGAACCAGGTTAGCAATCGTCTGGTTGGCAAGGTAGGCACCGGAAGCCAGCGCGCCGATGGTGGTAAGATCAAACGAACGGGAATCCCCTTCAGATGTGATGACGAAACCGCCCTTGTCTATGACGATGGCGGTCGAAGCATCGCTCCTTTCCAGAAAGTCGTTCAGGACGGAGTCCAGATAATGGATGTCCTCTTCGAGCAATTGGGGGAGGGTGCCCATGTTATGCGTATTGAGGAGCCCGCTGGTTGATGAACTTGTTGAGCAACATGCGCGTGATCATGTTCAGGGTTTCAAACACACCCTCGCACTTGTGGGCCGCTCCGGTGAATGATGGTATTTGTACTTCGCGATTGTTGAGAAGGAATTCCATGTACTCCACAGGTGCCACGTTGGGCAGGTCCCGCTTGTTGTATTGGATCACATGTGGGATGTCATCAAGGTTGAGTTTAAGCGCCTTCAGGTTGTCCTGAAGGTTTTGGAAGCTCTCAACGTTTTCCGTCATCTTTTCGTATTGGGAATCGGCCACGAACACAATGCCATCCACGCCACGCAGCACAAGCTGGCGCGTGGTGTTGTAGATCACCTGACCAGGCACGGTGTAAAGTTGGAACTTCGTCTTAAAACCCTTGATGGACATAGCCTCGATGGGCAGGAAGTCGAAAAAGAGCGTTCGGTCGGAGCTGGTCGCCAGAGACACCAGCTTGCCCTTGTTGCCGGCAGCGGTCTGCACGTGATCATGAACCTGCACAAGATTCGTCGTCTTGCCGCACATTGCGGGTCCGTAATAGACGACCTTGACCTGCAGTTCCTTGGTGGCTTGATTGATGATTGCCATAGTTGTTACTTGTTTTTACGATCGAGTTCGCCCGCCAGCGCTGCGAGCTGTGCCGAGGGCAGTGAATGATTCGGACATCCAAATGCGGCAAAGAAGATGGCGTTCACGCGGAAAATCTTCCATGGCACGTTGCCGACGGTGAAGTTGAGGTTGTTGAGTTCACCCATGCGCAATTCCTTGGTGCATGCGGTCATCTTTGCAAAAAGTTGCGGCAGGAACGCCGCGAGAGTGTCGCCGTTCAAATCCGACGGAATGCGGTTTGCCACCATCAAACCATCCGGCAGTGCGATCAATGCACCGGCAACCCCTTCGAGCGCGGCGGCGCGTGAAACGATTTCGTTCGGTGTCGCGTAGCGCGTAACAAACTCGGTGCCGGTTGGTCCGGTCCGGCTGAGTTCCGCCACATGAAAACGTGTCGTGTCTGACTCGAGATTGACGGACTTTTCAAAATAGTTCGTGTCCGTAGTCCGCTGTGTCGAAACACTCGTTGGATTTGTAGTCGCGATCGGAAGCCCGACAGGAATCGCAGGTGTGACCACGGGAGGAATGGCCGGAGCAGCCACGGCAGCCGAAGCCTGTGCAGGCGCACCATGGAACACATCCGGAATTTCGTCGGCCGCATGTACTGGCTGTTGACCGAACTTGCCGGCGCGTTGGCGGGAAACAAACAGTGGCGCAAGCACTCGAAGCGGCAACTCCACTTCCACCGCATCATGCACGGAGACCATTGGTGCCGTTGCAGGACGAACCCAGGAACGAACAAGCTTCCACGGAAACGCCACGCGACCGCGTTTGAGAGCGATCTCGACAGGTTCCACAGGAAGCGCAAGTTTTACCTCTGCGAGATTTTGTTGGATGATTTCCTGGCGCAACGGCTCCGGCCATCCTTCCGTCAAAGCTTTCAACGCAACAGGAATGAACAACACTTCGGTAATCCTCGCCGATGCCGTCTGCGGTGGCGCCTTCGGTGGCGCTGCCGGTACCGGTTTCGAATACACGGGCGCGGCTGCGGCAGCAGGTGATGAATTCACAAACGGTGACGGAATGGAGTCAATGTCTCCTGATGATCCAAACGCATTCACCTGCGGCGACGCCACCCTGAGAGCGGCTGCCGGCCTTGCGGGGGCAAACACCCTCGAAACATCTGGGAAAGGAGCGGCGGGGGTGAAGCCGCGCCCGGACGTTGCCGGCGCGGGCGCGGCTTTGCGCGGTGCAGCGGGTGTCACCGGCTTCGCGTTCCCCACCGAAAGCGAGGACAGATTCTTTCCTTCAAACGGACTGATGATCTCGTCAGGAATGTCAGTAACAACGCGCTGAGTCTTACGCCGCATCAGCAACGCGGGATTGATTCGGGAAAGAATGTCGTTGAGGGGCAGCGTCACCTGGACCATATCACCTTCGATTCCCTTGGCAAAAGCCTGCGGGACGGCGGAGCGAATGTCACCGAACGAAATTTTTACCACGCCACTGGAAAGTTGGGAAAGAATCCTTTCAAAAGGGATTGTGATGGTCAGATCACCCGCCTGCATGATTCGAATCTGGGTGCGCAGCTCCACCGGGAATGCCGAAAGGACGGATTGCAACGGAAGCGTGACGCCGTTCGCTGCGTTGGCAGATGCAGCCTCATCAGACTGATCGGAATCGGCGCTCGAACCAGAAGGCGTGGAACTGACAATTCTCGCGACGGGGATTTCCGGTTCAAGCGGAGCAACCGGTGTTGCACCGATGACACGAACATCGTCGTCTGTCGGATTGACAGCGGTGTCGGATTTCCAAAATATGTTTTTGAAGAAACCGAAGAGACTCTTTTTCTCTCTTTGGACTGTTGCGCTCATAGTTTGCAGTGGTTCAGGCTTTACCCGACGGCGATATCACTTCCGTTGAGGAATAACTCAAGGCGCACGGGGAACAGGAGTTCCCGTTTGTCGCGCCGTTTCGTCTCGAGTTCGACTTCATTCCTTTGACGTTGAACCGGAATTGCAGAATGTATGCCAGCAGGATGTACCATCGCATCTCCAGGCGCGGAACAGCATCATTGGTATGCCATCAAATGTGAATTCACCGGGCGTAGCGAGCAGTGTTTCCACGGAGTTACATTGTCCATTTACCAACACTGCATTTTCAACCACGCGGTGAAAAATCCTGTCCCAACGGTGGACTTGTTGTCCATGAGACTGCCCTGCGTTGGCTGGGAAAGCCGCTCAGTCGCCAGCCTTTCCAAAACTTTTTTCCACCAATTTCGACGGGAGAAAAACAATCATGGCGTTGCGGGCAGGAATCTTGAGTGGACGGAATACCAATTGCTTTCCAGACCTGAAATGGCCACGGATTTCCGGCTCGAACCTTGCGGAACATTTCCCGGCCAGCAACATTTTGATGACGGATATACGCCATAAAGTTCTGCTCGTGGATGACGATGCGGATTTGCTCGAAATCTACCGCGAAACCTTCGCGATGCTTCCAAGCAAGCCGGAAATCCACACCGCCAACTCTGGTGCCCGCGCCATTTCGATGCTCGAGAAGACCGACTATCGCGTGCTGGTTTCCGACCTCAACATGCCCAAGATGGACGGTCTGCAACTGCTCTCCATCGTCCGCAGAAAACATCCGGATCTCCGCACGGTGGTGCTCACTGCAGTCTCAGATGAACAATTCCGTTCCCGTGTTTACGCGCTCGGCGTGGATCTTTACTGGCACAAACCAGGCAGCGAACACGAGATGCGAATGTTCCTGCACTGTCTGGAATCACTCCTCGATCGTGAAAGCGACAAGGGATTTCGCGGTGTCCAGAGCAAGAGCCTTGTGGACATCGTCCAGCTTGAATGTATTTCGCAAAGCTCCTCCGTCCTTCGCATCACCAACGGCCCTCTTTCAGGTCGCATTTGGGTCAATTCTGGCGAACTGATTGACGCGGAAACGGAAAATTCCCTTGGTGAAGAGGCATTCCAGATGATTCTTCGTTGGCGGAACGGCAGTTTCGAGTTTCTGCCGCCCGAACCGGGGCGCCCGCGCACGATATACAAATCCTACAACGCGCTTCTGCTGGAAACAGCCCAGGCGTTGGACGAAATGCAAGGCGGCGAAGCGCCTCAACCCGATTCCACGGGTCTCGTCACTCTCAGCCCTGCTTCCGGGCTTAACTCGCTCGTTCAACTGGACGGCGTGGAATTTGCGCTAGCTTTTGCGGAAGATGAAAAGCGCGCCGTGGAATCCCGCGGTCTCGAAAACCCCGAGAAACTCGCCACATGGTCTCGCCAGAGTCTCGAACGGTTTCGAGCGTTGGGAGAGCGCCTCCAGGCAGGAACGGTTCAACAGGTGGATGGCCTCGGGTTGCAGCGCAACGTGGCCGTTGCGCAAAAGGGTGACACGCAGATATGTGTCGGTTGGCAGAATTCGCTTGATGCCACCGAGGTCCATGAACGCATGAACAAGGCAATGACATTATGGGGTTCCTAAGTTTCTTTTCAAAACCGGTGCGAACGCTTCTGAAACTGCCTTCCGGCAGCTTCACCATGGATCGCACCGGACAGGTTGTTGTCGCCACATTGCCATCGAGTTTTCCATCGGATTTGACCCATGAAATCGGGAACACAGTGCTCCAGGCGTTCCGCGACGCACAGGAGGCCCATCTGCCACTGAATGAACTCGTGGTACATTACCCGAGCCTGCGCGTCACTGCCCGTGAGATGCGCGGTGGGGCTATTATTTTTCTGACTCCGATACTTTCCACGTCCCCCAAGGTCATGATTTCACCAGCAACCACGTAACGCACCGAGCTTATGAGCACTGCAAAACTGACTCCACTGATCCAACAGACCGAGAATTATCTCGAGTGTTGGAAACAATTCAACCAGTTCATCAATCTTGCCCGAGCGCGCAAGTTCGGGAACGATGATGAAACCCACTTCCTTGAAATCAAGAGTGTGCTTGTTCAGGAACTTGAGGTCATCCTCGCCGGGATGGAAGTATCCTCGCCAACCAAGGATGAAATCCATGCCCTCATCGGGAACTCGCCATCGCTCCGCTACCTCAGTGAAATGAGCGAAGGCGCGTTGCGCGGACTGGAAAACCAGTGGCACAAGATATACATCGGCTGGCACTCAATCCTCGGCCAGCTCAAGGTGAAACAGACAACCGTTGAACCCACAAAGGGGCTGGGCCTGTCCGCCGCCCTGGGCAAACTCGGTTTGTAATCTTTCGATCAATTCTAAAAGCGTTATCGTGCGGGCGCGGAAGGAAACTTCCGCGCCCTTCTATTTGTCACTTGCCAAGTCCCGCTGATTTTCGTTTCTACGCTCGTGCCTGACTGGATTGCCGCCATCGTACTTGGATTGATCGAAGGAATCACCGAGTTCCTACCCGTTTCATCTACCGGCCACCTGCTGCTCGCAGAACACTGGCTCGGAGAACGGAGCGAGTTGTTCAATGTAGTGATCCAAACCGGGGCCGTCGTGGCAGTTCTCGCAGTTTTTGCCGGACGCGCCAAATCACTTCTGCTGGGATGGCAACAACCCGTAAACCGCGATTATCTTGCAAAGCTGGCCATCGCATTCGTACTAACGGCTGTCGGCGGTCTCTTGATGAAAAAAGCCGGATTGAAACTCCCGAAAGATGTTTCTCCCGTCGCCTGGGCAACGTTGATTGGCGGAGTCCTCTTTGTGCTGGTGGAGTTGATGCTGCGCGGACGGAAGGTTGCTGAAAACGTTTCCTGGATGGTCGCCATCGCTGTCGGACTTGCACAGCTTGTGGCGGTAGCCTTTCCCGGCTCCTCACGCTCTGGCACGACTATTCTGATCGCGCTCGTTCTGGGCTTGAGCCGGAGTTCTGCGACGGAATTCTCCTTCCTTCTCGGCATCCCGACGCTGCTGGCAGCAGGCGCCAAGGAAACGTTGGACGCCCTGAAAAATCACACGCCTCACGAACCGTGGTCTCACGTCCTTCTGGGAACAGTGGTCGCCGCAGTTACAGCATTCATGGTGGTGAAGTGGCTGATGCGATTTTTGCAGACCCACACCTTCGTGACCTTCGGGTGGTATCGGATCGCACTAGGCATTGTGATCCTCGCGCTTTTGAGCCACTGAGTTTACGCCGAAACTTACTCGGGCCTTGGAATAAAAATTTTCTGGCCGGGTTTGATTTTTTCGGTCAGCCCGTCATTTGCCTTCAAAATCTGATCCACTGTGATTTTTGTTCCTGAAGTTTTGCTGTACGCCTGCGCGATCGTCGAAAGCGTGTCTCCCTGTGCCACCTCGTGATTATAGCCCTTTCCTGAACCGGTGTTGCCGCCGCTGTTGTTTGGGGGATTGTCATTTGGGGCTGGCGTGTTTTTTTGGGGACGAACGCCGGAACTCTTGCTGAGAGTCCTGGCCAGATTCTCAATCTGCTTCGCGATGCGTTCATTGTCTTCGATCCGTTTCTTGTCAATCTCCCGTAACTTCTCCTCAAACCGCTTCATGTCGTCGTGTGTGGCGTAACTGGTGTTGGGCTGACTTGCCTGTTCACGTAGCGCCTGAATCTCACGACTCATGCTGGCAATCTGTTTTTTCAGGCTTGAATTTTCCTCCTGCAAACCCTCGATGTAACCGCTCATTTTGCCGAGGCGTTCCTCCAGTGCCGCATCCTGCGCACGCAGAACCGGTGCAACCGCGAGTGAAAAAATCATCAACCAAAGAAATTTCTGTTTCATGCGCCGACAATAGAAAGCCAGCCCTGACCGCGCAAGCCTAGTCTCTCCACCAGGACACCGTTTCTCTTGCAAGACACCACACTTGTCTCTTGCTCCCCTGCCCTGCACGTTTAACCTCCCTGCGTGGACTGGTTCACAGGCAACGGATCCGACCGGCATCTCTTCCTGCTCGCCGTCATTCTTTATGGCGTGAGCATGATTCATTCGGTGTTTCTCTGGCGGAAGGGATTCCGCCGGGATGATCGCATCAATTACTTGATGCTCCTCGGCGCTTTCGCCCTGCACACCACCGCACTCTTCCAACGCGGTTTCTCGCTCAACCGCTGCCCTGTCAACAATCTCTTTGAAGCGATGATGTTCTTCACATGGGCAACCACGCTGGCGTATCTCATCATTGGCCTGATGCCGCGACTCCGGTTCATCGGCGCTTTTGCCTCTCCCGTGCTTTTTGTAGTGGGCGTGTTTTCGTTGATGCCGTCGCTCGACCCGCCGCACGGTGATGAACCTGTTTTTTCCGGCGGCCTGCAAAGCCTTCACGCCGCAACCATCATGCTGGCGTACGGAGCGTTTAGCTTGTGTGCGGCGGCGGCAGCTTTGTTCCTGATGCAACAGCACAATCTCAAATTCGACAAACTTCGCGCAATGCTCTCGCTGTTGCCTTCCATTGAACGGCTGGACAAGGTCGCCTCGCGCCTTGCGCTTGTGGGCTTCGTGCTGTTGACCATCGGCCTTGCTGCAGGCGGTCACCTGCCACGCAAAGATGGCGTCGCCTATTGGAAAGACACCAAAGTGCTTTGGTCGGCGTTTCTGTGGGTGTTTTACGGAGGACTGTTGTTCGGACGCATGCGGGCGGTATTCACCGGACGAAGGTTTGCAATTGGTTTGATCGGCATCTTCGTGTTCCTCGTGCTCACGTTCTGGGGAACGAATCTCCTGTCAACTTTGCACCAACCATGAGCATCGTAGTCGTAGGACTCAGCCACCGCACATCGCCCGTGGAGTTGCGGGAGCGATTCGCGTTCGTCGAAACCAAGATTCCGGAGGCGCTCCACAAAATCCGCAGCAATGGACTGGCAACTGAAGCCGTCATCCTTTCCACGTGTAATCGCGTCGAACTCTACATCGCCACTTCAAACGACCCGGTGCAAGCAATGCGCGAATTAAGACAGTTTTTCGCGCACATTCATGCGCAACCCGAACCTGAAGGGCAGGAACTTTACTCCCTGCACGAACCTCACAGCGTTCATCATCTGTTCAAGGTGGCATGCGGTCTCGACTCCATGGTGTTGGGCGAGACGGAAATTTTGGGCCAGCTCAAAAAAGCCTACGATCTCGCGTTGCAAAGTGGATATACCGGCGCACGGCTGAACAAAGCCTTTCAGCGCGCGTTCAACGTCGCCAAACAGATCCGCACTGAAACCAATATCCAGCGAGGCAGCATCTCCGTCGCATCTGTGGCAGTGGAACTCGCCCAGAAAATCTTCAGTTCGCTCGAAAGCCACGAAGTCATGGTCATCGGAGCCGGCGATACGAGCGAGAAAACCGCCCGGGCACTTCTCTCGCGTGGAGCAAAAGGCATCGTTGTCGCAAACCGCTCGTTTGATCGCGCAGAAGCATTGGCGAAAGATCTCGGCGGACGCGCCGTCAAATTCGACGATTGGTCGCGGGAGTTCGAAAAAATAGACATCGCCATCAGCAGCACCGCTGCACAACACCACATTCTGGATCGCGCGCGACTTGAACCCCTCATGAAACTGCGTCGCAATCGTCCGCTGCTGCTCATTGACATTGCCGTGCCGCGAGACATTGACCCTGAGGTGAACCATCTCGACAACGTCTATCTCTACAACGTGGACGATCTGCAGACCATCGCGAACGATTACCTCGATCAACGCAAGGACGAGATCTCGAAATGCGAGGCAATCATCAAGGAGAAAGCGCGGTCGGTGATCCAGCAGAGCGTGTCCCCGGCTGCATGTCACGTCATGCGTCCAAAAGAGTCCCTTGGCTTATGAACAATCCAACGAACCGCCCCATCACCATCGCCACCCGAGGGAGTGCGCTCGCCCTTACGCAGACTCACTTGATTCTGGAATTATGCCGCAAAGCATTCCCGGCGCTGAGATTCGACTACAAGATCATCAAGACCACGGGTGACAAATTGCAAACCGCGTCCATGTCCAAAACAGATCCGAGCCTTCCAAAAGGACTGTTTACGAAGGAACTTGAGGTCGCACTGATCAAAGGGCAGGCCGATCTCGCAGTTCACAGCTTGAAAGATTTGCCCACGGAACTGCCAGAGGGGTTGATGCTGGTCGCCACGCCCAAGCGCGCTGATGTGCGGGATGTTTTGATTTATCGGGCGACAGGTCGGAGCGGGCTTCGCGGATTCCAGCCACACGCCAAGCTGACGGATTTCCCCGTGGGCGCAACCATTGCCACCAGCAGCACCCGGCGCGCAGCACAGTTGCGCCTTGCCCGGCCCGATCTGAACATCGTCGAGATACGCGGCAACGTCGCCACGCGCATGACCAAGGTCGCCGAACGCGGCGAACTTGACGCCACAGTCCT
This sequence comes from Verrucomicrobiota bacterium, assembly GCA_013140495.1. Lineage (GTDB taxonomy): Bacteria > Verrucomicrobiota > Verrucomicrobiia > Limisphaerales > JADLHS01 > JADLHS01. The sequence goes on along the minus strand of JABFSR010000248.1, from coordinate 11,921 downwards.
TGCGCTCGCGGGAATCTCACGACTCAAGTTCACCATCACATCCGACGGAAAATTGACGGGCGATGCCGTTCCAGATGGTCTTCTCGCCACGGTAATTGACGTTGAAACGATGCTGCCGTGTGTCGGCCAGGGCGCAATCGGCATCGAGATTCGCGCCAACGACGAGCATATTGCGAAGATTTGTGAACAATTGAATCACTTCGACACGTTCCAGGCCGTGACTGCTGAACGGGCATTTCTTCGAGGGATGGGTGGCGGCTGCCAAAGCCCTGTTGCGGCCTACGCCGAGATCAATGGCGACAAGATCAGCATGCGCGCTGTTTCGTTCAAGGACGGCCCGGTCAGACGCACTGAAAGGAAGTGCCATGTCAATGAAGCTGCGAAACTAGGCGAAGAGTTGGCGGCAGAATTACGCTGATCTGTTTCTTAATGATGCCCGCCGCAGCAACCGTCACCTTTATGATCATCGTGGTCATCATGATCGTGGCGGCAATTCTCATCATGCACATGCCCGCCACCGCCGCGACGATTGCGAAGATTCAACAAGATCACCCCCGCAAACATCACGACAAGAATCGGAATCAGTATCTTCATAATTCCAAAATGTTTCACTCAGTGCCGCGACATCAAGAAACCCACCAGCGCAAATCCCAGTGCGGGTAACAATCCACCCAGTATGCCGCCCAGCACGCCTGCTTCCCGCGTCGGCAGCTTTCTCCCGAGCCAGTCCGCAATGTAGCCGCCTGCAAACCAGCCGACAGGTGTTCCCACAAAAAAGCCAAGGATGCCAAAGGTGCGAGCCGCAGAGAGATCGGTTACATTGCGCGTCATGATGGCGTACGGAATCGCCACCCCCATCAACCCGCCAATTGAACCAAGCACGGCTCCTATGACGGCTCCCAGATTTTCCTTTCCAAAACTCGGTTCGCGCATGGATTGAACTGCAACACACTAAAAACACTTGGGCAAGCAGAAGTTTTCTCCACAACGCAAGCTTGCAGCGCCGAACTCAGGCCGCTGCAAACTCGTTGTCTCCGCTGCCGACAAATGTTCTAATCCACCCGCGCATGAAGCCGCCTGCCAAACAACTTTATCCGTGGCTGACAATGGTCCTCGCGGTCGCGTTGCAATTAGCGCCGAACCTGCCGGCCGAGTTTGCGCCGGCCAGACTCGCGGAAATGGACGACGCAATCAAAACCGCCATCGCCGAAAACAAATGCCCCGGTGGCGTCCTATGGTTCGAGCACGGCGGCGAAACCTATAGCAAAGCTTTTGGTAAACGCGCGCTTGTTCCTGCGGTGGAAGAAATGACAGAGGACACCATCTTCGACGCTGCCTCTCTCACCAAAGTTGTGGCCTGCACGCCCGCCGTGATGTTGTTGATTGAGCGCGGAAAGATCGGACTTGATGATCGCGTGGCAAAATACATTCCCGAATTTGCCGCCGAAAGCAAAGGCGAAATCACCATCCGCCACCTGCTCACACACACCTCCGGCCTGCGACCTGACATCAGCCTGAAACCCGACTGGTCCGGCTACGACGCAGCAATCAGCCTGGCCTGCGTCGAAAAACTGGCAACCAAACCCGGGGAGAAATTTACTTACAGCGACACCGGCCCGATTGTGTTAGGCGAGATCGTTCGTCGAGTTGCAGGCAAACCACTTGATGAATTTCTGAGCGAGCAACTGTACACACCGCTCCGAATGACCGATACCGGCTTCAACCCGCTTTTCAGTGTAGGAAGACCGGCCAACTTTACTGGGAGAAATCGTCACGCTGTCCCATCCCATGCAGATTCGGCGGAACGAAGTCTGAAAGGATTTACATACGCCAGTGTTCCAGTTGCACCTCATCCAAAGCCGGATATCCACTTCGAATCTCCTGTGGACAAACTTTCGCGCATTGCACCGACGGAAGTGGAAAACGGCAAACCGATGCGCGGTGTAGTTCACGACCCGCGCGCTCGTCGCATGGGAGGAGTTGCAGGCCACGCAGGCCTGTTCACTACTGCATCCGACCTTGCCCGCTACGCCCGGATGCTCCTCAACAGCGGTGAACTTGACGGCGTGCGCGTGTTCAAACCTGAAACAGTCAAGTTGATGACCAGCGTGCAAACACCCGCCAATGTAAACGTCCGGCGCGGTCTTGGCTGGGACATTGATTCCAATTACAGCGGGCCGCGCGGAAAACTTTTCCCCCTCGGCTCGTTCGGCCACACTGGCTGGACGGGCACTTCGATCTGGGTTGATCCGTTCTCCAAGTCGTTTGTGATTTTTCTCTCGAATCGAAATCATCCAAATGAATCTGGCAACGTCATCGCACTACGCGCCAGGCTCGGCACTCTCGCCGCAGAAGCGATAACGGATTTCAATTTCGCCAGCGTGCCTGGCGCGTTGCCTCCGCGCCAAAGCGCGCCCACCAATTCAACTGCGCAGGCCACGACAAAACTCCAAACACTCAACGGCATTGATGTCCTGGCCAGACAAAACTTCGCTCCGCTGCGAGGCAAGCGCGTTGGTCTCATTACGAATCACACCGGCCACGACCATGAACGCAACGCGACCATTGATCTGTTGAGTCATGCGCCAGGCGTAACGCTTGTGGCATTGTTTAGTCCTGAGCATGGAATTCGTGGCGCAGTTGACGAAAAGGTTTCCGACAGCTCGGATGAAAAAACCGGCCTGCCCGTGTTCAGCCTCTACGGCGAAACACGCAAGCCGAAGCCGGAACAATTGCAGAATGTTGACGTGCTCGTGTTCGACATCCAGGACATCGGCTGCCGCTTTTACACCTATGCTTCCACGCTAGGTCTGGCGCTCGAAGCTGCCAGCGAGAGTGGTAAACCCATATTCGTCCTCGACCGGGTGAATCCCATCAACGGACGAGTGATTGACGGCCCGGTGCTCACGGAGAAAACCAGCTTCGTTGGATTCCACCAGATTCCTCTCCGCCACGGAATGACACTGGGTGAACTGGCAAAAATGTTCAACGCCGAGCGCAACTCCAAGGCCAATCTCACCGTGATTCCCTGTGAAAACTGGTCGCGCGAAATGTGGTTCGACGAAACCGGCCTGCCGTGGACGAACCCTTCGCCAAACATGCGCAACCTGACCGAGGCCATCCTGTATCCCGGCGTGGGGTTGCTTGAAAGCGCAGTATCGGTGGGACGCGGTACAGACACTCCGTTCGAGGTCGTCGGCGCACCTTACGTTGACGACGTAAAATTCGCGGCGGAGTTGAACATCGCTGCACTGCCCGGGGTGCGCTTCGTTCCGATTCGATTCACACCCGCAGCCAGTGTCCACAAGGGGAAACTCTGCGGCGGAGTTTACATTGCCCTCACTGATCGTAATCAGTGCAACGTCGTGGACCTGGGACTCCTCATGGCCCTGACCTTGCAACGAATGTATCCTGCTGATTTCCCGCTGGAGAAAATCAAACACCTGCTCCTGCACGACGGCACGTTGCAAGCCATCAGGGAAAACAAATCGCTCACTGAAATCCGCGCTTCGTGGCGAATGGACCTTGTGGATTTCGAGCAGCGCCGCGAGCGGTATCTGATTTACCGCTGAGTCTGGGAAACTGGTTTTTTCGTCAGCGAGATCGTCTCGCCAGAACTCCAAGGACGTTCAACACCGTCAATCGTCAGCACGCGCGGCATCACCTGGATTTGGTGTCCGAACACCTCGCAAACCGCCGTGCCGGGCAGGAACAGCGGATCAAGAAAGATGCATTTCCCGAATGGCAGATCGAAAGGAACAGCGCGACCCTGACCAAACGCCACCGTCTCGCTCGTGTTCGTCGTCACCGCAACTCCGCTGAAAATGATTGTGACGTTTGAAATTCCGAGCGTGGTTTGATTGATGAGCAGCATCGGCGAACTGTTCGTCTGCGAGAAAGTCAGCCGCCACGGGCCTTTGACGAATCGTCGCCGTTCGACCCAATTGAAAACGACAAAGTAACCGACAAGCACAACCACTCCGAGTAGTGCGATTTGTTTCCAGATTGATTTGGGGTTCATCAGGTGAAGAACTGCATGTGCCCAGGCCCGCCTGCGCGCTCCACACTAAGGCGCAGCAGCCTTCGCTCTACGCTGTGCTCCGAGCGAAGGCTGGTGGAGCCGACAGGATTCGAACCTGCGACCTTCTCATTGCGAACGAGACGCTCTACCAACTGAGCTACGACCCCTTCCACCAATTCCAACGCGCTTACTTCTGCCAGAATGACCTGCTCCACGCAATAAAAGATTCGGAAGCTGGAAAAACAGCCACACAATCTTCGCTCAAACGGACTTGCCGACGAAATTACGGAAAGACGATACTCGACAACAGATTGTCGTCGAAATAGTGTCATTCCATGAAACAAGATAGGCGGAAAAAATGCCGTCCATTAACTGTTGAACTACACGCTATAAAAATTTGGAAACTGACACCAATCAAGCTGAACTCGCCACACATGGAAGCGAGTTGGCACAAAGACTACGCTATCGTTCGAGCACCGAGCGCCGATGCCGCACGCGAACTTGCGAAGGCTCATCTGAGTATTGCTGTTGAGCGAAGCGGCCTGAACACCCTCTTTAGCCCTTGGGGACAGCACGATGTGGTTACGTGCGCAGCCTATGGCGGCTCGCATTTTGATGAGGATGGCGGGCCGGGTGTCCTGCACCCGAAAGTCTGAGGAGACATTATGAAAGAAATAATTGGTTTTTTTGTGATGGCGTTCGCTTCACTCTTTGACCCCATCAGGACACCCGGCTATATCATTTCGGGCTGGGCCATCAAGAACCTACCCGGAGCGCTGGTAGCCTCCATACTTTGGAATGTTCTAATCTACGGTGTGATAATCATGCCAATTGATGCACGTTTACAGTCTTCAACGAGGGCAGACTTGTTCTTCGCGTCTTGCTTAGGCGGAGTGTTCATGACAGGGATAGTTTATTTCTTTGCATCGCGCCGAAGAAAGAGACAGCAGGCAGAGATGGCAGCGAAAAAAGACAACGATGAAAACAAGCCGTCGGGTTAACGTGAGAATAGAAGGACGTCGCTGCTCCCAGTTTGTCTGCCGATTTTCAACATCGCCTCCACATGCTTGCGGGCCACGTCGCTCTGTCCTCCAAGCATTCGCGCCAGTTCGGTCACGCAATCAAATTCAAGCCATCACAGCTTCACGCATCGGGCGGGTCCCCGGGACGGGCATCTTCTTTCCATCGCGCCGCAACTCCTCGACCTCTTCACGGACAAGTTTACAAAGTTGACCATAGGTTTTTTCCTCGGTCCTGCCGTGGCAAACACCGCGCCAAGGAAACAAGTCGGGGCAATAGCCCACGTAGTCTTCATCCTCGTCGCTCCACATGACGAATTTCAAATAGCGATCCTGTGTTTTCATTTTGTCACCTCGCCTACGCCATAATATGAATTTGTCGCATTACTTCAGCATCGCCTCCGCATGTTTCCTCGCCGCATCGCTCTGACCGCCGAGCATCCGAGCCAGTTCGGTGACCCGTGATTTCTTATCCAGCAATTCAATCTCCGAAATCGTCCGCCCGTCCTTCACCTGCTTAGTCACAACGTAATGCGCGTCCGCAGGCGCAGCCACCTGCGGGAGATGCGTAATGCAGAGCACCTGTCGCTTGGCGGCAATCTGCTTCATCTTTTCGCCAACAGCGTTCGCGGTTTCGCCGCCGACGTTGGCGTCCACTTCATCAAAGACCAGCACCGGAATTTCGTCCTCGGCGGCAAGCACGGTTTTCAACGCCAACATCACACGGGCCATTTCGCCGGAGGACGCGATGGCGCGGAGCGGTTTTGCCGGCTCGCCAAGGTTTGGAGAGAACTGAAATTCGATTGTATCGAAACCGGTTGAGCTGGTGGGGCGAGCGTCCTCGCGAGCCGGCACGTCCTCAGCCTCGCCCCACCCGGCAGTCTTGATCGCCACATCAAACTTGCTTTGCCTGAAACCAAGATCACCAAGCTGTTTTGCTGCGGCCTTTGCAAGTTGAGGAATCACTTTTTTCCTTTTCGCGGAAAGCGACTGCCCGGCTTTCCAGATTTCAGCGTCGAGTTTTTCGAGCGCGCAATTGAGTCGGGCGAGTTCGGCATCACGCGACTCCAGACTTTGCAGTTTTTGCTTCGTCTCCTGACCAAACGCAATGACTTCCGGGAGCGTCGCGCCGTATTTGCGTTTGAGCGAGTGAAGCAGATTCAACCGATCCTCAAGCTCGGCCAACCGCGCGGGATCAACATCCACCTTGCCAACGTAGCGGGAAATATCCGTCTGCAACTCGCGCAACGTGGCCACAGCCTGTGAGTGCAGTTCAGCCAACCCAGTGGCACCCGCATCGACCCGCTGAAGTTCGTGCAATGTACGACCGAGCGCACCTGATTGTGTCAGCACGGCCGTTTCACTTTCTGACAGCAAATCCAGCGCGGCCTGGCTCAGTTGCAGCAGCTTTGCAGCATTGCTGGAACGATGAAACTCCTGCTCAACCTCTGAATCTTCACCTGGCTGTAGGCGCGCGGTCTCAATCTCCTTCACTTGGAAACGCAGCAGGTCGAGTTGTTGAGCGTAGGTTTTCTCATCCACGATGAGCGCGGACTTTTCGCTTTCGAGCGCGCCGCGCCGCCAGACAAGTTCGCCAAAAGCCTCGCACTCGCTTTCCAATCCGCCAAACGCGTCGAGGATGGCGAGTTGCTTCGCGGGATGCAGAAGCGACTGATGATCGTGCGGGCCGTGAATGTCCACGAGCGACTCGCCGATGTTGGCGAGAACGGCGAGCGTGGTTGGCGAGCCGTTGACGAACTGGCGGTTTGTCCCGGCACTCGTGAACGTGCGTTTGAGAACGAGCTGATTGTCCTCGCATGGCTCAAGGCCGTTCTCTTCAAGAACTTCCTCGAAGTTCCGGCGCAGCTTCGACACATCAAACACCGCTTCCACCGAACACGAATCGCTGCCGCTTCGGATAAGCGCGCGGTCGGCGCGCTCCCCAAGCACGAGGTTAAGCGCTCCAAGGATAATGGACTTGCCCGCACCGGTTTCGCCCGTGATGACGTTGCAACCGGGGCGGAGCTCCAAAGTGAGGTCGCTCACCAGAGCGAGGTTTTTGATGCGCAGCGTCGTCAGCATGATCTGAAAGCGGCAAAACATTGCGGATTGCCGAGGCGCAGGGCAACGGAAATTTGTGACGAGCGGAGGCGCGGTAAGACTGGGAGTGCCGACATCCTTGCCGGCGTGTTTCAAAATGTCATTCCCATAACCACCAGCAGCAACTCGCCGGCAAGGATACCGGCGCTCCGTTAAACCGCAAAAGGGTTGCGCCCGCGCCCAGACTCCGGCTAACTGCCACGCATGACAGCCTTTCTGCCAATCGTCGGGCGCGAGCTGCGTGTCACTGCACGACGCGGAGCGACATTCTGGCTGCGTAGCGGGGTCGTGCTGGCGGTGCTTTTCGCGGCAGCGTGGGTCCTGCTCATTCAGCGTGACGACTCCTCGGCCGAGGTTGGCAAAACACTTTTCTACCTCCTTACAGGCGCGGCCCAACTTTACTGCATGGCAGCGGGCCTGCGCTTCACAGCGGATTGCTTGAGCGAGGAAAAGCGCGAAGGCACGCTCGGTCTGTTGTTCCTCACCGACCTCAAGGGCTACGATGTCGTGATCGGAAAACTTGTAGCAAATTCACTCAACGCATTCTACGGAATGCTGGCCGTTGTACCAGTGATGGGCCTTCCGTTGCTGATGGGCGGCGTGACAATTGGTGAGTTCGGGCGGCTGACCTTGGTGCTGGTCAACACGCTGTTCTTTTCACTTGCGGCGGGAATGCTTGCGTCTGCATGGATGAAGACGACGCGGGGCGCCGTGGGTGTTGCACTCCTGTTCATTTTGTTTTTCACAATCGGACTACCGCTCCTCGGCCAGTGGATGTTTTGGAAGCTGACCCCTGGTTACCCGGACCCATCGTGGTGCTATCTGACCAGTTCCATTTTTTCTTACGTGGCTGGCATTGATGCAATGTTCACCAAGCTTGGCCATCAGCCCTATTACACCACGCTGGGAGTAATTCACCTGCTGGGCTGGGGATTCCTCGTGCTGGCGAGCCTCATCACACCGCGTTCATGGCAGGATGCGCCGCGTACCGGACGCATCGCCCGCGCAAGTGCGGCCGGCCGTTCATGGCTCGAAGGCGGCGACGCTGAACGCATCGCATTTCGCGCACGAACACTCGATCAAAATGCATTCTACTGGCTGTCCACCCGTCCGAGGTTGCGTCCCGTTTGGGTGATCCTTGTTCTGGGACTTTTCGGCGCAGGCTGGATTTGGGGTGCCATCAAGTTCACAAGCGACTGGTTCAGCGAGCCTGTGTATGTAATGACTGCGATGATCCTCAACGCGCTGCTCAAGTGCTGGATCGCCTCCGAATCGTCCCGCCAGATCATCGAGGACCGCCGCATCGGCGCAATGGAATTGCTGCTCTCGACGCCAATCACGGTGCGCGACATTGTACGTGGCCAACGGCTCGCGCTCATGCGCCAGTTCTTCGCACCGGTTGTGGTGGTACTGTGCGCGGAAGTATTGATGATGGTGTTTGGCGCGAGCCACCATGGCTACAGGAACGATCGCGGTTGGTGGCTGGCGGTTTGGATTGCCGCCATGATCGTAGCCGTGGCAGACGCGGTGGCGCTGTTCTGGGTAAGCCTGTGGCTCGGATTGGCGGCGCGGAATCCCAAGCTGGCTCTCAGCGGCACAGTGATGCGAATACTGGTCGTGCCTTGGATTCTTTTCGCAGCATTCGCAACCTTCATCGGCACTGCATCGTCAGGAACGGGCTTTGGCAACGGAGAAGCGGCAGCCGCCACCCTGCTCGTGTTCTGGACGCTGATCTGTCTTGTCGTTGACCTTTTCTTCGGGCTGATAGCCCGGCACGGTTTTATGTCCCAATTCCGTGAGCGCGCAGCGCAACGGTTTCAACAAAGGCCGTCAATATTGAAGCGGCTTTTCAGCAAATGACATGACGCTGCTGCCCATCGCCACGCGTGAACTGCGCATCGCCGCCCGCAGCAAAACCGCACGGCGCGTGAGGCTCTGGACGACGGTGGTGGGCGTGGCGGTCGGCGTAGCGATCCTTGTTTCCTCTTCGAACCGCAGTTCTCCATCCGGCCTGTTGCTGTTCTTTGCACTCAGCGGTTACACATTCGTGCTGTGCCTCCTTGCGGGTGTATTCCTGACTTCGGACAGCATCAGCGAGGAGAAACGCGCGGGCACTCTCGGACTTCTTTTCCTGACTGACCTTGAAGGCTATGAGGTGGTGCTGGGGAAATTCGCCGTGCGCGCGTTGAATCCCCTGCTCGCGTTGCTGGCGATTCTACCGGTGATCTCGATGGCGATTCTCGTCGGCGGGGTGACGGCGGGCGAGTTCTGGCGCATGACACTCGCGCTGATCGCCGCGCTCTGGTTTTCGCTCGCGATCGGCATCTGCGTTTCGACGCGTTCGCGTGACGCGCAGAAGGCTTCAGGTGCGACGTTGATGATCCTCATCGCGGTCTGCGGCGGATTGACCTGGGCCAGTGCGCTCGCAAGCGGAACACAATGGCACAGATTGTTTCACCTGCTGTCGCTGCCGAGTCCGGTGACGTGTTTCCGCTTCGCATTTGAAGAACAGTATTCACTCGGCGCGAAAACCTTCTGGTGGTCGCTGCTGCTGTTGCTGGGCGCGGGCGCAGCGTTGTTGATGCTGGCAGGTTGGACGATTCAATCCTCGTGGCAGGACGATCCGCTCGCAGAAAAACCGGCGCGGGCGTGGCGATCAAACAAGAAAACAATCCGCAGCAGACTCGGCGATCGCAGTCCGCTTCTGTGGCTGATGGAAACCGGAGGCAATCTGCAAGCAACCGTCTGGGTCGTGGCAATCGGATGGGCCGCGCTCGTGATCGCCTCGTGCCTGTTGCCCGGCGGAATCAAATGGCCCGTGGCTTTCTACGGCAGCAAGGCAACGGCTTTCTTGCTCAAAGTTTTATTCGCCGCACAGGCGTGCCGCTTCTTCGTCGAGTGCCGGCAAAGCGGCGCGCTGGAACTGTTGCTTTGCACGCCGCTGCCGGAACGGGAGGTGATCCGTGTGCAATGGAAGCAACTGCGGAATTTGTTCCTGCCGCCGCTGGTCGTTTTCCTTATACCGGTGTGCTTCGTGATGTTCCTTCAGGAATTCTCCATGGCCGTCACACGAACAGCGACTCCGTTTCTCCCGTTGATGAACATCACCGGGGCCGCCGGTGTTGGAACAATGTTTCTCGTCAGCACGGTGACGGAGTTTCTCGCACTCGGAGAAACGGGCATGTGGCTTTCGGTCTGGCTCAAAAAACCCGCGCTTGCACCCGGCATGGCGGTGATGATCGTACTGCTCGTGCCGATGTTCTTCTTTTGCATCCCGGACATTTACTACGACCTGGTGTTGATCGCCTGGGCCAGACGCCGATTGACGCGCGACTTCCGCAGGCAGGTCTCGGAGCAATTTGCGCGACACATCACATGACGCTGCTGCCCATCGCCACGCGTGAACTACGCATCGCCGCCCGCAGCAAAACCGCACGGCACGTGAGGCTCTGGACGACGGTGGTGTGCATCATCGTCGGCGCAATTCTGCTCGTAACGGAGGGACTCGGCAGCAGCAGGGACGCAGGAGCAATGTTGTTTTCCATCCTGAGTTGTTACGCTTTCGGTTTGTGCCTGCTCTCGGGCGTGTTCGTGACAGCGGACGCTTTGAGCGAGGAAAAACGCAACGGCACACTCGGCCTGCTTTTTCTCACCAACCTGCGCGGCTACGATGTGGTGGTGGGAAAATTCGTCGCACGCGGGTTGAATCCTCTGCTCGGGCTGCTCGCCATCCTGCCGGTAATTTCGCTGGGACTGGTCATGGGCGGCGTGGCTCCGGGCGAATTCTGGCGCATCTCGCTCACGCTGGGCAACGCACTGTTCCTTTCCCTCGCGGCTGGCATTTGTGTCTCCGCGTGGTCGCGCGAATCGGCACGGGCTTCCGGCACGACGCTCATGCTGGTCGTGCTGCTCGCTGTTCTTCCTGTCCTGTCGGCCATTCCTGCCATGCCATCGTGGCTGGATTTTCTTCAACTCTCATGCAGTCCGACCTCTGCGTTCATTCACGGACTCGCAAGCCAATACGATTCAAACCCACAACCGTTCTGGATTTCAATACTCACCACTCACGCGATGGCGTGGAGCTTTTTGATCGCCGCCACATTCAAAATCCACACGGCATGGCAGGACAAAAAAGATTCCGCAAAGATCCCGGCAATCTTTACTTCGCGCCGCCGCAACGCCACGCCCTCCCGCGTGGAGGGCGACCCGGTACGTTGGTTGTTGCAACGCGGCATCGGACTGCGCCTCATCCTGTGGGTCATCACGGCAGCGTGGGCTTTTGCGTGCGTCAGCTACTTTGTCGTGGTCGGAGGGGACGTGGAATGGCTCACGATTCATTACATCAACAAAGGTGTGGGCTTCGCGCTCAAACTCATTTTCGTCGGCCAGACGTGCAGTTTCTTCCTCGAAGCCCGCCGCAGCGGACTTCTCGAATCCGTGCTTTGCACTCCCGTGACGGATGAACAGATCATGAACGCGCAATGGTTTCATCTGCGACGATTATTCCTCGGGCCGGGGATTGTGTTCCTGTTTCCGGTGCTGCTCGGGTCACTGACAGGCATGAGCCGGATGGGTGGCGGCAACGGCGTCGCATATTGGTTGTCCACCACCACGGGCATCGGCATGGGCGGGATGTTCATCCTGAGCACGGTGACGGATTTTCTCGCGCTCGGCTGGGTGGGCTTGTGGCTGTCGCTCTCGATGAAGAAACCTGCCTATGCCCCGGGTGTCACGGTGCTGCTGGTGCTGGTCCTGCCCACGCTGCTGGTTTGCATACCGGA
>JABFSR010000206.1 GCA_013140495.1 Verrucomicrobiota bacterium | reverse complement strand
GCCTTTTCATTTTGTGACTCCCGTTTGCCGGTCGGCTGGATGTCATGCTTCGCCCCAGACGGGTTTGCTTCAGCACATGAAAGAACAACACATCGAAGTCGAGGGCCGGGTCAAAGTAGTCCTGCCGGGAACAATGTTCCGGGTGGAACTGGAAAACAAGCACCTCGTACTAGCCACCATCTGCGGCAAGATGCGCAAACGCTGGGTGCGCCTGACCATCGGCGACCGCGTGAAGATGGAGATGTCACCCTATGACCTCAACAAGGCCCGGATCACGTGGCGACTTAAGTAATTTCCATGATGCACAGCCCCAAGACGACGCCCCGTTCCGAACATCTCCTGCTTGAGAAGCAACGAGTCCAGAGCGCCCCTACCCTCGCCGAAACTTTCCCGGAATTGAAATCCTTGACGGTGGACCTTGGTTATTACGACCCTGAAGGCCTTCATAGGGGCAGTCAGATCAAGTACACCGTGAACATGCAATTCGAGAAATCGGTTTTCCGCATTGCCTGTCACAATCATGAATGCGTCCGTGGTGATTTTGATCTGAGCAACGCGCTCGCCAACGCAGTTACAGCACGGCTTGATACCGTATCCAGCGAGATGTGCTGCCAGGGTTGGCGCAGCCGGCCGACGATTGACACAGTGCCGTGCCACAATATCCTGCGCTACAAGCTTACGCTTGAGTACTGAGTGCGAAAAACTTTTGATCCGTCCTCTTCGCGATGAAGCCGAGGCCCGCTTTTGTGCAGAGTTAATGGTCACGTCCGAACCTTGGATCACATTGGGCCTGGGTTTTGAGCAGGCGCTTCAGCGGTTGTCCGACACGACTCGCGAAATCCACGTTGGAACGGTAAAAGAACAAATCGTCGGCGTTCTGATCCTGCATCTCTCCGGCCCGCTGAATGGCTACATCCAGACCATCGCCGTGCATCCAGATTGGTGCCGTCGCGGCATCGGCACTCAAATGGTCGAGTGGGCTGAAGATCACATCTTTCGACAAAGTCCGAATGTTTTCCTTTGCGTTTCCTCTTTCAACCACCGTGCAAGGACACTTTATGAACGTCTCGGCTACCAGCAGGTCGGCGAATTGACGAACTTTCTTGTGGAATGTCATTCCGAAATCTTGATGCGAAAAACACGCGGGCCATTGTTAAGTTTCAAACCGGTTGCTTGAGGCTCTTGCAACGGATGCGGTGGCCTTGCTCATTTGTCGTCTCGCACAAAACTCTCAAGCATCACCTGAAATTCGATCCGCTGAAGTTCGCGCAAAATCTTCACACACAGGTCATCGCTGATCTTCTCCGCCGCCTCACAAGCGTCCACAAACGCGCAGGCATCCCAGAAGCCCGCTGGCAAAAGTTGCTTCGCTACGTCCCCAGCCTTGTTGAGATCAAGAAATTCTCCTGCGCGCTTTGAGATCGTCGCAAATGCCGGATGATTCCCAACTCGCCGCCACCAGTATTTCGAGTTCAAATAATCAGGCTCACGCCGGTGCATCATGGCGTGGAGAAAACTTCCGTCGGCACTCGCAATGCCCTGGGACAGTTCGTGCGAAGCATCGAGATGATCGTGCCAGAGCAACAAAATCGAACGCACCAGAGCACGACGCTCATCTGCCAGTCCTGAAATCTCCGCAATGGCTTCAATCTTCTGGATCAAATCTTCCTTGTCCATGACACCAGACCGCCTATCAGGTCCAAGCGAGGCTGGCTGTGGCGTCGTGAACAGTTGAAGAAATGGATTATCGTTTGTAGCCGGCATGTTCCGAGCTTGGCGGTGGCTTTGGCGATCTGCAAGCGCATCTGGCAACCATATCCAACATTGCCGTGCCGGTTCGCACCGCTAAACTTTGGCCATGCAGAAGACTTTGCTCACGTTTGTGGACGACATCTACGAAGACCTGGAGCTTTGGTATCCAAAATTGCGTTGCGAGGAGGCAGGCTACGGCATGTGCCTGGCCGCGCCTGAACTCAAGACCTGCAAAGGCAAGCATGGTTATCCGGCCAAATCCGACTTGTTGATCAAGGATGCCCAAAGCAAAGATTTCTGCGGATTGCTTGTGCCCGGTGGTTTCATGCCTGATAAATTGCGGCGCGATCCCAAGGTGCTTTCTCTCACGCGCGAGTTTTTTGAACAAGGCAAACTCGTAGCGTTCATCTGCCATGGCGGCTGGATTCCAATCTCGGCGAAGATCCTTAAAGGCAGACGCGTCACCGGTTCGATGGGCATCAAGGACGACCTCGAAAACGCCGGCGGCATCTGGGTGAATGAACCGGTGGTCGTGGACGGTAACTTGATCTCCAGTCGCACCCCGCTCGATCTCGCGCCGTTCGGCAAGGCGATGGTGGATTTCCTCGATCGCAACACTCGCTGACATGGCACATCACCACCCAGCCGAGGATCCGACGTTCACCGCGCGCAAACGACCCACCATGGAAGTGGTTCGCCGCGTCGCGGTTTACCTGCGGCCTTACAAGCTGCTCTCGGTGACCACTGTTCTTTGCGCGGTGCTCTCGCTTCTCGCGTCGTTTGCGTTTCCAAAGCTCACTGCCTATGCAATTGACGATGTTATCGGCAAAGGCCGGACAGATTTGCTGACTCCAGTGATGCTTGGATTGATCGGCGCGTTTCTGCTGCGTGATTTGTTCAACGCCGCCCGCATCCTTGTCAACAATCACTTTGAGCAAAACGTGATCTACGACATGCGCCGTGACGTTTACGCGCGCTTGCAACGGCTGCCCGTAGGCTACTTCGATCAGCGCGCATCCGGCGATTTGATGACACGCGTCATCGAGGATGTGAACTCCCTGGAGCGCGTGTTGATTGACGGCACGGAACAAGGTGTGGTCGCGCTGGTCGGAGCTCTTGGCGTCGGCGCAATTCTGTTCTACACAAGTCCGATGCTGGCGCTGGTGGCGATGTCCCCAATCCCCATTCTCGCAGGCGGCGCGCTTTGGTACACGCTCACGGCCCACAAACGCTATCGCGCTCAACGCGAAGCATCCAGCGCCATGAACGCGCTGCTCATGGACAACCTCCAAGGTGTCCGGCAAATCAAAGCCTTCGGGCGAGAGGCCCACGAGGACACACGATTTGCCGAACGGGCGGACGCGTTGCGCAAGGGCACGCTCGGCATCATGCGCGTGTGGGCGGTTTACTCCCCCGTGATGGGATTTGTAGGAGCAACGGGCTTTGCGCTCGTGTTGTGGGTCGGTGGGCGGATGGTGATTCATCACGAAATGGAGCCGGGCGCCCTCATTGGTTATCTTCTTTACCTCGGCATGTTCTACACGCCAATCGGACAGTTGCATGGATTGAACCAGTTGCTGCAAAGCGGGCGCGCCGCGGGCGAACGGGTGTTCGATATTCTCGACGCCACAAAGGAACGCACCGACGGCAAACAGCGACAATCCCTGCGCCAACCGGTGCGAGGTGAGGTGGTTTACGAGAACATCAGCTTCGACTACGCGCCGGACAAACCCGTGCTCCGCAATGTGTCATTACGCGCCGCACCGGGTGAAATGATTGCCCTTGTCGGCCCGACTGGTGCCGGCAAGTCCACCATTGTCAATCTGCTCCCTGCGTTTTACGAACCCAGCGCAGGTCGGATACTGATTGATGGTCAGGATGTCAGCGGAACGACCTTGGATTCATTGCGGTCGCATATCAGCGTCGTAAGCCAGGAGGCATTTCTGTTCAATGGCACGATTCGAGAAAACATTTTGTACGGAAGACTCGACGCGACTGAAGACGAATTGTTGGCTGCATCTCGCGCCGCAAACTGCCACGAATTTATTTCGCATCTGCCACAAGGTTACGATTCGCGCGTTGGCGAACGAGGCGTGAAGTTGAGCGTCGGAGAGAAACAACGCGTCAGCATCGCCCGGGCGTTGCTCAAGAACTCGCCGATCCTCATCCTCGACGAAGCTACGGCCAGCGTGGACACAGCAACAGAACGCCTGATCCAGGAAGCCTTGGAACACTTGATGGCCGGCCGCACGAGTTTCGTCATCGCACACCGATTGAGCACAATTCGGCGTGCCAGCCAGATTCTCGTGTTGAGGCAGGGGCAAATCGTCGAACGCGGCACACATGACGAACTTGTCGAGCAGGCAGGACTCTATGCAAAGCTCGCGCGCATTCAGAATACCGCCACCATCGAGGAAAGTTTTGAAAAACTCGGCGCTGCCACTTAATCAGCGCATTGCTGACGTTGTTGTGATGGCTGTTTCGCAAGCAACGCAGTTGTTCTGCAGAGAAGTCTGCAATGAGGGGTCGGCTTCGTCGAGACAGCGTTGAAGTTGCTTCGCCAGTTCATCCACCGCAGGCCGCACGAAAAGCCCGCTGCGTTTGCCAGGCAGGGTGATGGTCCGTGTCTCGCGGGCAAAACGACCAATCAAGGGCCGGCTGTCGCCCGCTGGAAACTCCGTATCCGCTGTGAGTAGCAAAGTGACAGTTCCATCATAGAATCCTGGACGATAACGGCGGTTCGCCACGCCTGTCATGCCAGCAACAAAGCGCCGGTACGACGGCAACTGACGGACGCTGATCTTCGATCCAATCAATCGCGAAACGCCCCACCGCAAAATCCGGAAGACATCGCGCAGAGGATCAATCACTGCTTCATGCCACCGTGAACGTCTCCCACTATACGGCGGAGTTGGCGAATCCATGAGTGCCAGCAAACTCACTGTTCGACCCATTGCTGATAGTCTTCGCGCAAGCTCGAACGCGACCATGCCGCCCATGCAGGTTCCGCCGAGCAGGTAAGGGCCCGTCGGATCCTTCGCCAGAATTTCAGGCAGGTATCTTTCTGCCATCGCTGGAACACTCATCAGCGGCCAGCTTTCACCTTGAACGCCCACCGCTTGCAGCCCGAATACAGGACGCTCGTTCAGTTTGCGAACCAGCAGTCCGTAGGTCACCACGTCACCTTGCCCGCTATGAACGAGAAAGAGCGGGCGACCCCGGTTGCTGGCACGAAGTTCGACAAGCGGACGGGAGGAAGGAATCACCGCACGGTCGGATAGCAAGCGAGCCAACCGTTCCACTGTACAGTTCTCAATCAATGCTGAAGGCGGCAAGGCGACATTGAACACTTCCTCGATTGCCGCCAGCACTTCCACCGATTGAAGCGATGTTCCGCCCAGATCAAAGAAATCATCCTCCCGACCAATTGATGAGCTGCCCAACACCGACTCGAAGATCCTAGCAACATTCCGCTCCACCACGTCGCGCGGTTTGAGCACGGGTCGTGGCGCGGCGTTTGTTTCAGCAGGCAACGGCAGCGCCTGGCGGTCAATCTTGCCATGCGGCGTTAGGGGGAACTTGTCGAGAAAGATGAAGTGCGCAGGCACCATGTAACCGGGAATCGAGCCACGCAATCTGCGCCGTAACAAATCCACATCACACGATCTTCCGGTTTCCAATATCACGTAAGCGGAAAGTTGAATGTTGTAATCGGGCAGAGTTCGTGCAACCACAATCGCAGACTCGACCTCGCTTTGCTGGGCGATCGCGTCCTCGATCTCCGATAATTCGACACGGTATCCGTTAACCTTGACCTGGTTGTCCCGCCGCCCCATGAACATCAGTGAGCCATCAGACTTTCGAGACCCCAGATCACCGGTTCGATAAAGGCGAGCACCGGCCGGACTTGTTGAAAACCGCGCAGCAGTCAACGCGTCATTCTGCCAGTAACCGGGTGAGATGTAGCAACTGCGCACAATAATTTCGCCCGCCTCTCCATCGCGCACCTCTCGACCACGCTCATCCCAAAGCAGAATCTCGATGCCTGCCTGGGGTCGCCCCACCGACAGCCGCCCGGTGCTTATCGCATCGCCCTTGGCGAAACGCTGGTGTGTCAGGCTGCCGGTTTCGGATGATGAAAACGTCGTGAACAACAGACAATCATCGGCAAAGTGCTTCTTGTAGGATGCGAAATCGTTTGCAGTGGCTGACTCGGATGCGAAGCGAACGATGCGAACGCTCGAAATCTGTTCCTGTTCACCAAGTGACTTTATGAAGCGGCGGAAAACAGAAACCGACGAAACAAACACGGTAACTTTGTTCTCCGCCAACCATGAAGCAAGGCCAACGACGCCACGTTCCGCAGCAGGAAACGGACATAGTACCGCGCCGTTCAACAATGCGCACCAGGTCGTGCCCAGGCCCTGCCCTCCGCTCAACGATGCCAGCAACACGATCCGATCCTCCGCTCGCAGCCCCAGTCCATGCGTGTGTCGGCGCACATTGTGCAGGATGTTGCGATGTGACTGCATCACTCCTTTGGGCTGGCCGGTTGAGCCGGACGTGTAGATGAGAAATGCGAGATCGTCGGGAGCAATCTTGATTTCGGGATCATGCACCGGCCCATTACCGTGCTTCTCAAACAAAATCACACTCTCCGCTTGCCGTGAAATCTGAACCGCCAATCCATGATTCATCGGATCGGTGACAATGAACCGGGCATCCGCATCCTTCAAAGTCTCCTCCAGTCGCGCTGGCGGATCAGTGGAATTCAGCACCACGACAACCCTTCCCGCCTTGATTACGCCAATTACAACGGCAATCAGCGGTGCGTCATGACGCATCAGCAACAGTATGCGATCACCCGTCGCCCCGCCTCGCGAGAGGAGCGCATGGGCAAACCGGTTGGCTGCAACATTCAGTTCCGCGTAACTCGGCTGCCACGCGCCTGAGCCAATCGCCGTCTTCGACGAATAAAGATTCACCATCTGCCCAAGTCGTGACGGAATGGATTGCTCCGCATCATCGAGACTCGCGTTCGGAAGTGAATCCCCGGCTTCAAGTCCGTTCGCGTTTACTGGCAGCATTGACGCCGCATCCGTCTTGGTCGGACTTGGGAGTGTTGTCGCCATCAACCGGTCAATTCCCACAAACTCGAACAGTACTCGTGCAGCATCCAACGACTCTGTCCGCCCGGTGAAACGCACCCGGGCCACGGCAAAGCCATCCGGATCGGGAGTTTGAAATGCAAGCTCCTCGAACTTGTTGCTTTGAAATAATTCGCGAATTACCGCAACCTGCTCGCGCCCCTTGTTCAATACCAGATGCCGGTTCCAAATCACACAGCCGTTCGTATTACAGAACATCGGAAGACTCGAAATCAGCCTGGCCACGTCTTCGTGACGCAGGTGACCAAGAAATCCTGAGAGCAAAACAAGATCAGCGGGCACAGCTCCGGCATAATTCGCCGCGAGCGTCGCGTCAGCTTCCACAAAACGAATCTGTCTCTCCAACCCGGCCTGCTTCGCCGCCGCCTGCCCGCGTTGAATGGATTCCGAATGATTGTCAATCAACGTGGCCGTGACGTCTCTGCGGCGCGAATGATTCGCAAGCGCGCCCACCACGTCACGCCCATCCCCCGCGCAGAGGCTGACAATACGGATCGGCCCGGCGGGACATTCGTCAAGCGTGGCAGCAATCAGCTCACGTACGATCCTCAACCGCACCTGAAGGCTCGGAAGCTCGTCGTAATGTTTATACCAATCGCTCCAATCCATGACACTTTATCCATTCCCCACGCCATTGCGTTACGTTCTCCCTCTCCTCATCCAAAGGAGAAGATGCCGAGGTAAGGAGTTGAACAGAACCGAGAGCCACACCAAACACTATTTCTTCAATCGATAAAACTTCGCGGTGTTGGTCATGCTGTTTGTAACGGTGTATTGTCCGCTCACAATCAGCGGCGCAGGTGTTGCGTTGCTCCAATTCACCGATGAAAGATTCGTGACCCATTGCAGCGAGAAGCCGAGCGCATTGGTCGGCCATTTGAAAACCATGTTCGTCCCTTGCTTCGCACCGCTGAGTAACGGGCCGCCTGTGGCGAATGTCGTTTGGGCCGAATAGCTGCTCCATCCGCTGCGGCTGTCTTGGTAGCGAACTTTCCAGACATAATTGCTGCCGTAATACAATTTGTTGGTCGGGACTGTCCAAGTCGCTTTGTTCACCGTATCCGTTCCGCTGTCTGCAACGACAACTGCGCCCGCGCTGTTCAGAACTTGCCACTGACTCGCAACGTGCGTGTCGCCGATGCAGTCCACGTCATTGAAGGCGTTCGCTTGCAGCGTCGGCGTGACGGACACAGTCGTTGCGGCGTTGGGTGGCGAGATGTTGCTTGGCGTATTCGGCACGGTGTTGGGCGGCGTGTAGGTGACGGAGATCAAAGCGTTGGTGGAGTAGTTGCCCGCCTTGTCGAGACTGCGAGCCTCGATTGTATTTCCGCATGGCGTCAGTGTTACGCTGCGACTCCAACTCGTCGTGCCGCTCGCTGCCTGCCAACCACCGCCGTTGACTTGCACTTCAACCAAGTTCAAGCCGCTTGTCGGTGAACCTGGATCACTGGCCGTGCCGGAAACTGTGGTTGGCGAAGTGGTGAGATTTGCTCCGCTGGCTGGGCTCGAAATCACAACCGTTGGCGGCGTGATGTCAATGCTGACGGTGAGCGTGACAGCACTGGAGGTTGAAACATTTCCGGCGGCATCGTAAGCGCGAGTCGTCCATACGTGTGCCCCGTTGTCGGCGGCTGTGAATGACCAATCGAAAGTGTAGGCTGGCGTTGCGTCACTGACTTGGAGTGTCGCCCCGTCATAGAATTCTACGCTCGCCACGCCGATGTTGTCAGAAGCCGTCGCCGAAATAGTGACGGTCTGCGAATTCGTATAGGTCTTTGCTGACGGCGGGTTGGTGATTGAAACCGTTGGCGGAGTCGTCTCCGGCACCCATTTGATGTAGTAAACGGGAGACCATTGGGAATTTCCATCGTTATCAAAAGCTTCGACTTGGACGGCAACCAGTGTGTTGGCCGAAATCATACTCACGCTGTTGGTGCTCCAATCCGACTCCAAGAATTGCCAGCTTCCCCACGACCCGTTCTCAAACATCGCAAAGTAGTAATCAAATGGTTTGTTGAACGACAGTCCACTGTGGGTATCCGAGGCTGTGGCACGCAACACAACAACGCGGGAGCTTGTAATTGTTGGACTGCTTGAACTGACCGAATTCGGATAGGTCATCGTGACGTTAATCGGCAGTGTTTGAGTGGCGTTTGGCATTGAGCCGCTTTGAAACGAAGGGCCTCCCAAATATAAGTCGGCATCGTTACAAACGTCATACCCGTTCTGCTCGTAAGCCCATTCGACAAGAAAATCACACCTGAAACAGCCATCACCAGAGCTTGGAAATGTGTTTGGACGTGCGTAACAATAGGTGAACGGACCATAACCCCAATAATGAGCGTTAAGTTGGTCAAAAGCGTCGTTCAGAATGGAGTCCCTTAACCCCTTGGAGAAATTGGCTGGACATGTTTGCCCCAGAAAATTGTTGCCAGCAACGAATTCACTCCACGTTCCAAGACGAACACTATTTGGCTCATAACTACTACCACCGGCAGAATGAATCACGTAGTAAGTGTCAGCCCCATTGTCATAACCCGCCATGAGTGCGGCATGGTAGTTTATGTTGAAGAAAACGCCGTCCCGATAGGCTGCGTCTGCGATTTCACATTTTAGTTCGCTCTTGAAGCAAAGCAGGAGAAGAAGAGGCGACAATCTTCTAAGATTCATGGTTTTCTATCCTGTGTTGCGATTTCAATCCGCTTGCGAAGCAAATTACGAATCTGCGGATCAGTCATCTCGTCTGCTTTTGCGCGAATCGTTTGGATGCGGTCGGGTGTCGGAGCCGTCAGCAAAGTGTCTACAACGGCGCGAAGCGGCACGGTATCATTGGCGTCCAATTTTCCCAGCATTTCCAGCAACATGCCAGTCTCGGCCGGGAATTCAGTTGGCGTGAATCTTCCAATTGCTTTCGCGCGCACTCCAGGATCTTCGGCGTCATCAAGTGCTATCCGTCTTACAAGTGCAAACACTTCTGGGTTGTTCATATTCAGATGAGGAATCGCCGCTCGTTTTAGCAGTGACGGTTCTGAAAACGCGCTGTCCTTGGACGTTTGAGCGTTGGCCATGATGCTTGTTAACGCAGTCTGGCTGTCAGCAAAAACCGAACTGCCAATCACCTTGATGGCTGCGACTCGTAGATGAATATCGCGGGAGTTAATCAAGTTCGTGCGTATCAGATCGTAATTACGCTGATCCAAGTGACGTGTGGAGTTCTCCAACGCGAACAGGACGACCTGTGCGTCTGCATCGGACAGTATTGCGTATAAATCTGCCGGGCGCTGCTGCCCGTCATCAACTTGAGACGTTAGAAAACTGGCAGTTCTGCGGACTTCGACCGGTTCGCGTGAATCGAGCGCAATCCGCCACACGATGTTTGCCTTGTCCCCAAGATTCCCGTCATTCGCCATCAAACAAGCGAGCAAAATATTTCTGTAAGCTGGCGATCCGTCTAAATCCTCTAAAGCCCCCTTAACGGTCTGATATTGCTGGGGGGCTTGCTCGAACAGAACCTTCAGAAACGGGATGAGCATCTGTTGAAGTTCCGCATCGTTTCGATTTGCGCGACAGAATTTCTTTAACCGTTGAAGGTTTTCAACAAACGAAAGTTTCTCATCATAGTAGATTCTGTTTCGCGCCACAGACGACTGCTGAGACGGCGGGTTTAGCGCAAGTTTTCTCCCGCTTTGCTTTGGGTTTACTGGTGGCGGCGGAATGTAGTCATTGGTGGCAGCAGGCGATTGAGTGGGGAATAAAGCCGTTTTTCGAGAATTAAAAAGATTTTGGCACAGCAGCCCCATGAGCACTGTGAGAACTGACGATATCAGTAAGCCCCCTAAAGCATGTTTTAATCGTTGCCGTTTCATCTGCGCCTTCCAAATAGGTATTCTTGGAGAACGGTTGAATTGAAGCCAAAAGGCACTGCCTCAGCAACATTCCTTTTTGAGCTTCGGTTTGGTTCAAGTCGGCGAAGCTTAATGGAAAACTGCCACGAAGTAAAGCCTCGTGTTTGATTGAGCGCGTTTTCGACAGGATTTCGCCATGCCTGTCCGCAAACCCGAATCCTGTCCGCATCGAAAGCGACTCGGAAAGAACGTCGCCTCGTTGCGGGCGCGTCGGGATTTGACTCAAGAAGGACTGGCCGAGAAAGTCGGCGTGAGCGCACGCTACATTCAAAACGTCGAAGCCGGTGACAACTTTCCCAGCCTGCCAACGCTGGCGCGTTTGCGTGCCGTGCTTCGCTGCGATTGGAATGAACTCTTCGCCGGTTGCGAGAAGGCCTGATTCGACCCTCACCCGGCCCACTTGTTTGGCGAGGAGAGGGAGACTGTGATCGCGTCATCCATTCGCCAGACCATAGACAGCCTGCGCCCGCGTGTAAAATTGCGCGTCACCTTCACCGTGCTCAGGCGGGCCGAGGCTGGACGCTTTCCATCCGCCAAACGGCAAAGTCACATCCACGCCCGCAGTCGAACTGTTGAACTTGAGGATGCCGGCCTGCGCTTCCTCGGAAAACTTCCGCCGCACGTCTTCATCGTTGCTGAACAACGACGCGATCAGACCGTGGCGGACTCCGTTGTTCAGCGCCAGGGCATGATCAAAATCTTCCGCACGTTGCACCACAAGCAGTGGTGACATTGTTTCCGCCTGCACGATCAGATGGTCTGGTTTGTCGCAGCAAACGATGACTGGCTGGGCGTACGCACCGGCCAGCGTCCACTTTTCATTTGCGATGGATTCATGCACGCGAACAATGCGACGCAGCGCGCCACTGGATTCCGCTTCTGCAACGAGCCTCGATTGGTCATCCCGTTTGCTCGTGCTGATCACAGGTCCGATTTCCGTCGGGCTTTCCATCGGCTCGCCCCATGGCAGTCGTTCAGCCGCCATCTGCAACTCACGAAGGAAAAGATCGAAGCATCGGGCGGATACGATCACCCGACGATTGGCCGTGCATCGCTGACCGGCAAACGCGAACGCACCCCACGCAATCTGTTCCGCCACGAATTTGAAATCCGCATCCTCCCAAACAATGGCCGCGTTGTTGCCACTGAGTTCAGCCTGCAACGGAAGTATGCGACGCGCGCAGATTTCTTGAATGGAATGCCCCGCAGCAAGCGAACCGGTCAGCGTCACTGCGCTTACATTTATATCCGCTGCGATGTGCTGTGCTGTCGAGTGATCGCCAGTCAGAAGTTGGACGGCATCGTTTGACACCCCCGAATCGTGAATCAAACCAAGAAGCTTGCGGGCGATATTTGTCGCAGCGGGCGCAGGCTTCCAGACGACGGTGTTTCCATACGCGAGCGCGGGAGCAATCTTGCCAATGGGAATCGCCACAGGATTATTCCATGCCGAGATGATGCCGACGACTCCCAGTGGTTGATGACGCACCAGCCCGGCAGCCTCACGCTTCGGCAGAAGATTATCAGCCACCCGACGTGCCACATCGCGAACGTTCGCAGCAGCCCTGCGAACTTCCTCGACGCCATGCCGAACGGGTTTTCCAATCTCCTCCGCCATTTGCCTCGCAAAGTCTTCCGCGCCCGCTTCGAGCCGCGTGGCAATCACACCAAGGATTTGTTGCCGCGAAGAAACCGTCGTGCGCAGCCATCTCGTCCAGGCATGTTGTGCCGTAGCCACAGCAGCGGCAACGTCACCCGCCGTGGCGACGGGCGCTTCAAACAACACTTCCTCGGTGCGGCGTGGAGAGCGATGTACCAAGGACTCCGCCGCCACTCCATCGAGTTGAGCCAATACTGATTTGCTGGAAGCAAACGTCACACAACGCGCGCCCAGCCACCGGCGCGTGGCGGCGGCATGAACCGGATCGTTGCTCGCCACCGCTTCTTCAGCGACAAAAACACGAAAGTTGCGCTCCAGGGATTCAACAGCAGCAGTGCGAACACACGCGTGCAAATGCAGACCTGCGAGGATGACAGTGTCGCAGCCCAGTGAGCGAAGGTGTTTTTCCAATCTGGAATTTGCGAATGCGTTGAAGCCTGTCTTGTGAATGACCGTTTCGCCTTCGATTGGATGAAGCGATTCCGGCGAAGCATGGCCGGGAGTTCCCGTGACGCACATCCAGCGGTCTGCCGCGCGCCAATGAGGCAGGCGGCGGTCGTTGTCCTTGTCAACGGTCGTCCAGACGTGAATGACAGCGATGCCACGTTGCCGGCACAATTGGAGAAGCTCGCGCGTGCGAGCGACGAGCGTGTTTGCGTCCGGCTGCAGATCGGGTGTGGCAAGAAAGTCCCGTTGCAAATCAACGAGGAGCAGCGCGGCCTTCATGCTCAGTGAGACCCGGCTGCAAGTTGTGCCACCTGTTCACACACATGCCCGGCCATCGCCTTCGTGCCAACAACCTTGCAGCCCGGTTCGGCAACATCCACCGTGCGCCAGCCCTGTCGCCACGCCGAGGCAAGCGCGTTTTCAATCAACGCCGCCGATTCATCAAGTCCGAAACTTTCGCGCAACAACATGGCCAGCGAAAGAATCTGCCCCGCCGGATTCGCCACGTCAGCCCCGGCGAGATCATGCGCGCAACCGTGGTTTGTCTGATAAACAGCGTTTCCGTTGGCGTCGTAATTTCCCGAAAACGTCGCGCCGCGCGAACCGACCAGGATGCCGGTGATGTCCACGAGAATGTCCCCGAACAAATTCGGCGTGAGCACGACATCAAACTGCGACGGATTTCGGATCACCTCGTACGCGGCGAGATCAACGTTCATGAACTTCGCCTCGACTCCGAGCCTGCGGGCTTCAGCGCCTGCGACATCGCGCCACAACTCGCTGATGGTCGGTACACCCGCGTCCTTGATGATGACGTGCATTCTGCCACGACGACTCGCCGAGGCACGGGCGGCAACTGTGGCCAGACGCCGCACCTGTGTTTCGCTGTAGTGGAATGAATGTTCGGCAATGGCGCCATCCGGAGTGTCACGCGTGAGCCATTGGCCCTGATACACTCCGCCCGAATTGTCGCGCACGAAAAGCATGTCCACGTGCGAGGGGTTTTCGGCGACGGCCCTTAAGACCGAAGCCAACTCGGCACACGGGCGCACCGGGGCGAACTTGCAGAACAAATCAAACTGCTGGCGCAGGTCATAAACAAAACGCCCGCCGCCCGGCCCGCAGAGCACCGCGCCGCCGCGCGTGAACACATCCTTGAAGAAATCCGCCGTGCATCCTGGCAGCGTCTGACCGTAACGCTCCTCGGCGCGTTCGCCCACCAACCCGCCATGCTGCAGTTCGAATGTCAGCCCTGTCGTCTGCGCCACGCTGTCCAATACCCGCAATGCCGCGCCAACGACTTCAGGCCCGATACCGCACCCCTCAATCACTCCGATTCTGAGAACGGAACGACACGCGTCCGGGAAACGAAAATTGTCATTGGGTGAAAGAAAAGAACGAAGATGTTGAACTGATCTGCCGCAGTTCCGGGTTGCCGTGCTTGCTTCCATGGGTTTGCCCTTTGATTTCTGATGACGCTTTGTTGTCTTTTCCAAAGCAGTCCTGATCTGCCATTTCACGTGAACAAAAATATCATGTTGGTGAATCACGCCCCAACGCAAGCAAAGACATTGGCCTTGCGCTGGCTTGCAGTATTTCTACCTTGGTCGCATGGAACAGTCGCAATTGAATCAATACATCGCAGTGCTTCTGCTTTTTGGACTCTCAATAGCAGCCACCGGCGGAATGATCGGGCTCTCGACCGTCCTTGGCAAACGTGGACGCACCAGCAAAATCAAGGATACTGCCTACGAGTGCGGCATGCTGCCCATCGGGGAAGGCAGCACGCGTATGTCCGTCAAGTTCTACCTCGTGGCAATGCTGTTCATCCTTTTCGACATCGAAGTCGTGTTCATGTATCCGTGGGCAGTCATCTACAAGGAAATGCTCAAAGACGAAGCCACGCGCAATATGATCCTTGGCTCGATGATTTCCTTCCTCGGCATCCTGTTTGTCGGCTACATCTACGCCGTGAAGAAAAAGGCGTTTGATTGGAAGTCCTGACGTTTCAAGTTCAATTGTGACTCTCCAGAACTTGCAGGAGTTGGATTTGTTTTCCAAGCGATAGTTATGGGAACCACGTGTTATTGGTACAAAGCCTGTCCAAATTGTGATGGACAAGGTAGGCTCTTCATATTCGAAAACCAAGTGACGGGTCATTTGTATTTCCATTGTGAGGAATGCGAATGGGGTTTTCATAAACCAGAAGATTGTCACAACAGTGCAGATGGCTTTTTAACACTGAATGTTGAGTTTGACAGCGCCATTCCCACCATTGAACGAATTCGTGAATTGGGTTGGGAGCAATACGCGGTGCATTCCTGCGAAAAATGATTTCTTTTCCCAGCGCATAATCGAAAAGAATCTCAAAACAAAATGACCATCAAATTCGGCACCAGCGGCTGGCGCGGCATCATCGCGCGCGACTTCACATTCGACGGCGTACACCTCGCCACTCAAGGCATCGCCCAATACCTCAAGGCGGAATTGCTCGATCCCAACTCCGTCATCCGTGGTCACAAGCCCGTCGTCGTCATCGGCTACGACACACGCTTCCTGGGAAAGGAATTTTCGCTCGCGGCTGCAGAGGTTCTCGCAAGCAACGGGCTTGAGCCTCTTCTCTGCAATCGCAACACACCCACGCCAGTCATTGCCCACAATATCCGCGTACAAAAAGCCATCGGCGGCATCAACATGACCGCCAGCCACAATCCCGCCGAATATCAGGGCCTGAAGTTTTCCACGAGCAACGGCGCGCCTGCCACGCCGGACGTGACCAAACAGATTGAGGCACGCATCGCACAACTCGTCGCAGAAGACTGGTCGTTCAAGAGCGCGGTCGTCGGGACATTTGTCTGCAAGACTTTTGATCCGATGCCCGCCTACTTCAAACAGATCCACAAGCTCGTGGATTTTGCCGCGATCAAACGCGCGAAGATGAAGATTGCCGTTGAGCTAATGTACGGCACGGGTCATGGCTATCTCGACGTGTTGCTCGCAAAGGCAGGAGCAAAGATCACGCTGTTCCATGACGAGTTGAATCCGCTCTTCGGTGGGCATCATCCCGAACCGAACGCGCACGGCATGGAAGCCGTCAGCAAATTCGTCCGCAGCGGCAAGGCGCAGATCGGTCTCGGCCTCGACGGCGACGCGGACCGCTTCGGCATCGTGGACAAGGACGGAACGTGGCTCACACCAAATCAGATTCTCGCTCTCGCACTGTATCATTTGAAAAAGAATCGCGGCTGGACGGGCGCAGTCGTTCGCACCGTGCCAACGAGTCATCAAGTGGACGCCGTGGCCGCGATGCTCGGCGTGAAAGTTCACGAGACGCCCGTCGGCTTCAAATACATCGGCGCGTTGATGGAAAGCGAACCGATTATCGTCGGTGGCGAGGAATCCGGCGGACTCAGCGTGAAAGGTCATGTACCGGAGAAGGACGGCATTCTCGCGTGTCTGCTCATGGCGGAACTCGTCGCCACCGAGAAGAAATCGCTCGGCCAGATTCTGCGCGAACTCTCCAAGAAGTGTGGCGAGTTCCATAGCGACCGCATCAACATTCCCATTCAGCCAGACAGCAAGGACGCCATCATGGCGAAACTTGGTTCGGGTCTGACAAGCATCGGCACGTTCAAAGTGGAAAAGTTCATCACCACGGACGGCTTCAAATTTCTTCTGCCGAACAACGAATGGGTCGCCTTCCGTGCAAGCGGCACCGAGCCATTGTTCCGCTGTTACATCGAAGCGAAGTCAGTCGCGAATCTCAAGAAGCTGCAGAAGGCTTGCAAGGCGTTGCTCTCGTAATCGCGGAGCGCGTTGGAGTTCAGGCTTTAGCTTGCTCGGGGAACAGGTAAAAGCCTGAACTCCAGCGGAACACGCGGACCCGGCGGTCCGCGCTCCGCAAATTGTTCTGGCGGGTGCGGATGGGTTTTGTATCGTTCCAACAGCAATTCGGGTTTTCACCGTCACGACGACTACAATCATGCAACCACAAGGCGACATCGCTCTCATTGGCCTGGCCGTCATGGGCCAGAACCTTATCCTGAACATGAACGACCACGGCTTCACAGTCGTGGCCTATAATCGCACCACTGAAAAGGTGGACGCGTTCCTCGCGAACGAAGCGAAGGGCACGAAAGTGCTCGGCGCGCATTCCATCGAGGAAATGGTTTCCAAA
This sequence comes from Verrucomicrobiota bacterium, assembly GCA_013140495.1. Lineage (GTDB taxonomy): Bacteria > Verrucomicrobiota > Verrucomicrobiia > Limisphaerales > JADLHS01 > JADLHS01. The sequence continues at coordinate 10,344 of JABFSR010000206.1, read as the reverse complement.
CTCAAGTCCCCCCGCCGCGTGATGATGCTAGTCAAAGCCGGCAAGCCTGTGGACGAATTCATCGAACAACTCATTCCGCATCTCGAACCCGGCGACATCATCATTGACGGCGGCAACTCACTGTTTGACGACACGAACCGCCGCGTGAAACTGTGCGAGAGCAAAGGTTTGCTCTACGTCGGCACCGGCGTCAGCGGCGGCGAAGAAGGCGCGCGACGTGGCCCGAGCATCATGCCCGGCGGCTCTCCAGCCGCGTGGGAACATGTGAAGACGATTTTCCAAGGCGTCTCGGCGAAGGTTGATGGCGGTGTGCCGTGTTGCGATTGGGTCGGCGAAGGTGGGTCCGGTCATTATGTGAAAATGGTTCACAATGGCATCGAGTACGGTGACATGCAGTTAATCTGTGAAGCCTACAACATCATGAAGAACGGCCTCGGCATGAGCGCCGACGAGATGCACGAAGTTCTCAAGGAATGGAACCTCGGCGATCTCGACAGTTACCTCATCGAGATCAGCCGTGACATTCTCGCCAAGAAGGACGAGGACGGTTCGCCTCTCGTGGACAAGATTCTCGACACTGCCGGACAAAAAGGCACGGGCAAGTGGACGGTCATCAACTCGCAAGACCTTGGCATCCCGATCACTCTGATGGCGGAAGCCGTTTACTCCCGCTGCGTTTCGGCTCTGAAAGATGAACGTGTGAAAGCCGCGCGCAAACTGAAGGGCCCGCGCCCGAACCTCACGAGCATCACCGCGAACCCCGAGAAGAAGAAAGCGTTCATCGAAGACATCAAGAGCGCCCTCTACGCATCCAAAATCGTCAGCTACGCTCAGGGATACATGCTCATGCGCGCCGCCGCCAAGGAATACAAGTGGACGCTCAACTACGGCGGCATCGCTTTGATGTGGCGCGGCGGCTGCATCATCCGTTCGCGTTTCCTCGGCAAGATCAAGGAAGCATACGACAACAACCCGAAGCTCTCGAACCTGATGCTCGACGATTATTTCCGCGGCGAGATCAAGAAGGCGCAGAAGGGCTGGCGCAACATCGTGGCGACTGCAGCGAAGAAAGGCATCCCCGTTCCAGCGTTCAGCACGGCGCTGGCATTCTACGATCAATATCGTTCCGCCGTGCTTCCAGCAAACCTGCTCCAAGCCCAACGCGATTACTTCGGCGCGCACACCTACGAGCGCGTGGACAAACCGCGCGGCGAATTCTTCCACACCAACTGGACGGGTCGCGGCGGCACGACGAGCAGCAGCACCTATAACGTGTGAGGTTTCAGCCGCTTACTTCATCCCCGCCCGCAATCCCGCCGCATAAGCGCCGAACACGCGCTGAATTTCATCCCTCACACGACGGAAGACCTCCATCTGCTCGGCCTCCGTTCCCGTCGCGTGTGCCGGATCGTCAAACGGCCAGTGATGACGTTGAACCTGGCCGGGAAACACAGGACACGCCTGATCCGCGTTGCCGCAAACCGTGATGACCGTGTGAACGGGTTGCGAGAGAAAGTCGTTCATGTGCTTCGAGTGATGCGCTGAAATATCAATGCCGATCTCAGCCATCGCCTTGATCGCCAACGGATGCACATAACCTGCGGGCTTGCTTCCGGCACTCTGCACATTGACCAGATCGCCTGCGGCCTTGCGAAGAACGCCCTCCGCGAGATGACTGCGACAGGAGTTGCCGGTACAGAGGATAAGAACCAAGGGCTTTGAATTCGTGTTCATTCGTGTCAATTCGTGGTTGGGCTTTCCGCAATCCGCGCCTGGTACCAACTGCGGGATTGGTTGCAGATTTTGCAAACGGACAACATCACCGGGACTTCCACCAACACACCGACCACGCAGGCCAGTGCTGCGCCGGACGCCGGACCGAACAATGTGATCGCCACCGCCACGGCCAGCTCGAAGAAGTTGCTCGCTCCGATGAGCGCACCGGGCGCAGCGACATTGTGTGGCACTTTCAGCCGGTGCATCAGCAGATACGTGAGCGAGGAATTGAAATAAACCTGCAATGTAATCGGCACGGCGAGCAGTAGAACGGCAGACCACTTTGTCGTCAGATTCTCAGCCTGAAAAGCAAAGATCAATACAAGCGTCAGCAGAAGCGCTAAGACGGTCACAGGTTGAAACTTTGGCAGAAAGTTATTCTCAAACCAGTCTTTGCCTCGTGACTGAAGCAGTGCCGTCCGCGTCAACCACCCTGCCGCCAGCGGAATCACGATAAACACCACGACCGATGTGATGAGCACCTTGCTCGGCACAACGACATTCGCTACGCCGCAAAGAAACATCACAATCGGCGCGAACGCCACCAGCATGATGAGATCGTTCACCGCCACCTGCACCAGAGTGTAAACCGGATCGCCGTCGGTCAGATAACTCCAGACGAACACCATCGCCGTGCAGGGCGCCGCCGCAAGAATGATGAGGCCGGCGGTGTATTCCTTCGCCATCTCCGGTGAAATCCACGCGCGGAAGATGTGATTCATGAACAGCCATCCGAGCAACGCCATGCTGAAAGGTTTGATCAACCAGTTCACCACCAACGTCACCGCCAACCCCTTCGGCTTGCGCGCGATGCTGCCCAGCGCCGAGAAGTCCACCTTGAGCATCATCGGATAGATCATCAACCAGATGAGGACAGCAATGGGGACGTTGACTTGCGAGCCTTGACTGAACTCCATCTTGCTCAAATTCGCCGTGATTCCGGGCGCGAGTTTGCCCAACGTCACGCCAACGATCATGCAGACGAAGACCCAAAGCGTCAGATAGCGCTCAAAAAACGCCAGTCGTTTGGGCGTGGCGGACGACTCGCTCATGATTTGCAGCAATCGTCTCCGCAGCAATTGCCGCCGGGCTTCCAGGCCTGAACCTCCAAGCTGACAATGTAATCGCCTGGTTTAGCCCCCGCCGGCAGATGCCGGATGATCTGTTGGTAAAGCGGGTCTTCAAAACTCGTCATCGCTTCGACGTACTCGGCCTTCGGTTTGAGCACGACTTCAGTCAAACCCGCTTCCCGTGCCCAACGCTCGGTATCACTGGCGAGTGCCGCGCCAGCAACACATCCCACCAAGGCCTCGACCAACTTGAGGACTTCCACTGGCAATGGCTTGAGCAAAGCCATATCGGAAACCGCCACCCGCCCGCCGGGCTTCAACACCCGTGCCATCTCACGCCACACTTGGGGCTTGTTGGGCGAGAGATTGATAACGCAATTGGAGATGATGGCGTCCACGCTGCCATCGGCAACCGGAAGGTGCTCAATCTCCCCAAGGCGAAACTCAACATTGTCGAGCTTCGTCTGGTCCCGGTAGAACGCAGTATTGCGTCGCGCCTTCGCAAGCATCTCCGGCGTCATGTCCACGCCAATGGCGCGTCCATTCGCACCGACTTTGCGCCCGGCAATGAAAACGTCGAACCCGCCGCCGCTGCCGAGATCAAGCACCACTTCACCCGGCTTGAGCGCTACGAGCGCCGCGGGATTGCCGCAGGACAAACCCATGTTCGCGCCTTCCGGCAGCGCTTGCAGTTCCTCTTTCGAGTATCCCAGTTCGCGCGCGAGTTTGTCCGCGTCCGGCGGTGCGGAACCGCAACACGACACGCCCGGCGCACAAGAGCCGGCAGAGGTTTCCTGCGCAATCTTCGCATAACCGCCTCGCACCAGATCGCGGACAGTTTGTTCCTTTTCCAAGGTCGTCATATCGCTCATATTTTCTCCTTTCAACAACGTCGCCGGCAGATTTCTGCCAGATCCATTTTCATAATCTTCTTGAGTTTCAGCACATCGGCGCCGGCCTCATCGGTATTGGCGAGCGACTTGTGAACCCAGTCCAGAGCCTCGCGCACGACAACCGGCGCAGACTTGTCCGGCAGGCGGTAATAAACCCAGCGCTCTGTCTTGCGTGACAGGATCAGCCCGGCCTGGTTCAAGATGGAGAGATGTTTGGAAACCGTGGAGGTGGCGAGGCCAAACAGTTCTGTGATCTGGCAGACACACAACTCCCCACGCCGGAGCGACAGGAGAATCCGCACCCGGTTCGGATCGGACAACGCCTTTGTGATGGTCATGAACTCACGCATACTTTTTGTCATTTCGCCAAACAACGAAATGAATATGGCGGCTACATAAGATTCTGGCAAGCGATAACTTCGCCGGGCTTCGTTTGCGCCGCACGGCGTCCCCTCAAACGCAATCAACATGAGTAAACGCTGCCTGAATAAACGCCGTCTTGTTTGCGCCGTCATATTCAGGCAACGTCTCCCGCCAACGAAATGACTGAGAAGGAAAAACAATTCCGTGCGACCGACCGCTTTTTGAAGCTCGTTCCGGCGGTCATCCGTCGTCGCGGCAAGGACTATTTCGATTCGGGCGCGGTCCTAAGCCTGATTGCAAACGATCCCGACACGGAACACACCGCTGTTGTTCAAGGTACCGAGAAGTACACCGTCAAGCTCATCTACCAGGATCATCAGTGGCTTTCGGAATGCACCTGCCCGATGGAATACGATTGCAAGCATGGTGTCGCTGCGATGCTGACGCTGCAAGAACGACTCGTGCCCGAGACTGAGAGAGGCAGCAGCGCCTTGATCAAACCCATTGCGGCCGCCATCAGAAACTCAACAGGCAGATCCACGGTTCCACAACCGCCCGCGTCGCAGCTTGCCAAACGGATTGCCAAAAGTCTTGGCCGCCCGCTTTTGCATGCGGAATCGCAATACATCAAAGCCGTCCAGACCCTCTACTCCAACGCCAGCTACCGTAAGCTCACCACGGCCGATATTTTTGCATTGAGCAGCAAGATTGGTTACGGCTGGGAAACGCTGGAACTCTGGCCCGAGCTGCCGCGGGATGATTACCGCTGCTGGCTTTTCGTCGCGTGGGAATTGAAACGACGCGACATCCGCATCCCCGAGTTCATGGATGCCATCACCGATTTTTCTGTCATCGAAGATGATCTGAAAGAGTGGGATCGCGCCCGCGAAATCGAGGAATGGACCGAGCGTTTCGATGACGCTGAAACTTCGATTCCTTCCGCCGCCGAGACGCTTGATCTGCGTCTTGTGTTCTTCCCCACGGAAGCGCGATTGCAATGGCGCATGAATCCCGCCGATCCGTTCGTCGAACTCAAACAGGCGCAGGCAAAAAAGTTTTCCGAATCCGTTGACTCCGGGCAGTTGAACATTTCACCCGAATCCGGACCGCTGTGGAACGCAATGCACAAGCCGTGGTCATACGAAAGCTGGTGGTCCATCAACTACGGCCAGAATAATTCCCGCGCCCCGCTCAACCGGGTGCTCCGCCTCACACTCGCGTCGGACCGCCTGGTGAAACCGGATGGCAATCCCCTGCCCCGCTCTGCCGAACCGTTGCGCCTCGACTTCACCGGCCCTGCTGACGGCCGCGAAAATTACGAACTGCGCCTTGTCACTCCCGAAGGCCACGAGCCGCCGCCCATTCATTGCATCATCCGCGGCAAGCCCGCCATTTACATTACGGAAGGTTGCATCTTCACCGGCCCGTTCGCCAGCGTGATGGCGAACAACACCTCCATCAACATTCCATCGGCCGCGCTCGAAACCGCTGCCGGTCTGCGTTTCATCCATGCACTCGGTCTGCCCATGCCTGAGCATCTCGCGGGCAAAATGAAGATCGTTCCGGTCGCGGTCACGCTCTCATGTGAACTGAAGGAAAGTTATCCGGGCAGCAAGACGGAGAACATTCTCATCCGCGCGAAAGCCAGGGCCAAGGGAATGGCGGATGAGCAATTCTCGAACAGTGGCTGGATTGCGCCAAACCGGGCGTGGGTGCAGGACAAGACCAGGAAAACAACGAACAACACTCTGATCGTCCATGACCGCGCAATCCAAGCGTACTTCCCAAACATACTCGACCAACTCGGCGCCAAGTTCCAAGGCTACGGCGGCGATCACTGGTCAGTTCGGCTTACCAGGAAAACGCCCGAGTTGTTCGTCAAGTGGCTGCAGTCGCTCCCGCCGGAAATCGAGATTGAACTCGACGACGAACTCGCCACGCTGCGCGACTCGCCGATCAGCGGAACCGTTTCGCTCGACGTGCAAGAGGCGGGCATTGACTGGTTCGATCTCAAGGTGATCCTCAACGTCGCCGACACCAATCTGACCCAGGCAGAATTGAAACTGCTGCTCAATGCGCGTGGGGGCTACGTTCGGCTCGGCAGCAAAGGCTGGCGGCGCTTGAAGTTTGATCTCACACCGGATGAGGATGAACAGCTTGCCCGGCTCGGACTCGACGCCAAGGATTTCACGGCTGAACCGCAGCGCTTTCACGCGCTTCAACTTGCCGATGACGCCGCAAAAAAGTTTCTCTCCGCTGAACGCGTCGAAAACATCCGCCGCCGCGTCAGCGAAATCAAAACACGCGTCACACCGGACCTGCCCACGCAGATCAAGGCCGACCTTCGCCCCTACCAGACCGAGGGCTATCATTTCCTGTCCTACCTGACTGCGAACCGTTTCGGCGGTGTGCTCGCGGACGACATGGGCTTGGGCAAGACAGTTCAGGCGCTCACATGGCTGGCCAAACTTCGTTCAGACGGAGGATACAAAACATCTCCCTCCCTCGTGGTCTGCCCCAAGTCCGTCACCGATAACTGGCGCTCTGAATCCGAACGGTTCTATCCCGAACTCCGCGTCCGCATCTGGCACGGTGAACCTGCCACCGAACTCGTCGCCGCCAGCAAAGACTCAGACTTGATTGTTGTCAATTACTCCCAGCTCCGATCACTTTCGCCGGACATCGCGAATGTTTCATGGCAGGTCGCCATTCTTGACGAGGCGCAATACATCAAGAATCCCGATTCACAAACGGCGCAATCCGCGCGCGCGCTGAAGGCCGATCACCGGCTCGCGCTCACCGGTACGCCAATTGAAAACCGCCTGCTAGATCTGTGGAGCATTTTTTCCTATGCCATGCCCGGCGTGCTCGGCAATCGTGCCGACTTTCTCCGGCGCTTCAACCAGCAGGATGACCCGCTCGCGCGACGACGGCTCTCCGCGCGTGTTCGACCATTTCTGCTACGCCGCACCAAGGGCCAGGTGGCGAAGGAACTGCCAGACCGGGTGGAGGAAGACATGCTCTGCGAAATGGAGGGCGAACAAAAAACTCTCTACCGCGCAGAGTTCAAGCGTGCGCAGCAACTGCTCCTTCGGGTCCAGACGCGACAGGACCTGAACGATCAACGCTTCAACATCCTCACCTCGCTGCTGCGACTGCGGCAGATTTGCTGTCATCCCGCGCTCGTCAACGCCGATCTTCGCAAGGCCGAGAGCGCCAAGGTCAACGCTCTGCTCGATCTGCTCGAACCGCTGATGGAGGAAGGCCACAAGGTTCTGGTCTTTTCGCAGTTCGTCACCATGCTCGACATTTTGCGCGAGATGATCGAGGAACGCCAATGGCCGTATTTCTATCTCGCTGGCAGCACCGAGAATCGCGGCGAACTCGTGAAAGACTTTCAGTCCGCCAAAGACGGCGCGGTGTTCTTGATTTCCCTCAAAGCCGGCGGCTTCGGCCTCAACCTCACCGCCGCATCCTACGTGGTGTTGTTCGATCCGTGGTGGAATCCCGCCGTGGAAAACCAGGCGATAGACCGCACTCACCGCATCGGCCAGACGAGCAAGGTGATGGCATACCGGTTGTTGATGCAGGACAGCATCGAGCAAAAAATTCGCGCGTTGCAGAAGCAAAAGGCGTCGCTCGCTGATGATGTCCTCGGTGAGGAAAAATTCGCCCAAAGCCTGACGCTTGACGACTTGCGCTTTCTATTCTCGGAAAGTTGATCCACTCGCTTTCACGATTGCCAGCCGGTACGACTGCTGCAAGACTTCAACGTCACTGAAACTTAAAATACAATTACCAGAACATCCCATGAAAAAACTATTCATCCTGTCTGCGTCACTTCTTCTTGCCGCGTCAATCCAGGCCGCCCCTCAAGCCAAAACCTATCAAGTTACCGGCCCGGTTCTTGAACTTACCGATACCGCAATCGTCGTTCAAAAAGGGGACGAAAAATGGGAGGTCGCCCGCGACAAGGACTGCAAAGTTGATGGTGATCTCAAACTTGGTTCGAAAGTCACCATCAAATACCGCTGCGTTGCCACGAGTGTCGAGGTCAAGGGCGAGAAAGCCGACAAGCCCGTGAAAGTAGAAAAGGCCGACAAGCCCGCAAAAAAATAATCTGTCAACCGAAACCAAACGGATTTAGCGCCCCACTCAAATGGGGCGCATTTTTTGGCTTCATCCCCTGCGCCAGCCCTGACAAGCTTCCTTGTGTTCCAAACCAGAACCACCCGGACGACTGCGATTTTTACGGCTTTGTTTCCTGCCTTGCTCGTTCTTCAAATCCACGCGGCGACGTTGATTGAAGGTTCGTCAGTTCAACTTTCTTCCAACTATTCCAGAGTTGATCTGCGTCGCACAGACGACAACCACTTGTTCGTATGGGGCAAAGCCAATGGCAAACGCATCAGCGTTCTCGTTGACACCGGATGGTCATTCACGACCTGGATCGTGAATTCTACGACGACAACCAATTCGGCAACGAACATCGCTCAATTGAAACTCGGCCGAATCTTTCTGACAAATGTACCCGCGCTGATACAAGACACCCGCTTCAACGGCCAACCTGCCTCCTTCGATCTGGTGCTCGGTGTGGATTTTCTTCGAGCGCGCGGTGCGGTGATTGATTGCGCGAAACGAAAATTGTATCTCCGAACAGACGCAAAGGAATCCGGAACGCAAATGCCGCCGTTGGCCGCATTTCAGCAAAGGGGATTTGCGTCAAATCCTCTCTCACTGAAAAAAACCCTCGCGCTCACCTGCCCTGCCTTCGTGAACGGCCAGCCTGTGGAATTGCTTGTAGACACGGCAGCCGTGTGGAGTTGTCTTGATGAACGCCAGATTACACGCCTCGAACTCAAGCCTCATCCCACATTGCGAAAACTCACGGGCGCTGGAAAAACCGGCGAACGCTTTGTGGCCGCATCTGAAACCCGAAGCTTCGCAATCGGCTCTGCCGTCTTGAGGAATGTAAACTGCGCCGTGCTGGACTTGAAAGATTGGGGGCTTGCCGCGCCCGGAGAACGCCTCGCGGACGTCCAAGGCATTCTCGGCGGCGGAGAACTCGCGCGACTCAACGCCATCATTGACTGCGGTTCGCTCACGCTCTGGCTCAAGCCGTGACCCGCAGTGTTCTTCTCATGACACCTGTCACTCCGCACCTGACACCTCTTGATCACAACCGCGCCACCAGCAACTCCCGTTGGAAGATGAGTTCCTTGGGCAGATGCGAGTAGATTTTCATGAACAACTCGTCGTGGCTCAGAATCTCGCGCCGCCAGTCGTCGTAGTTGATGGATTGCAACTGAGCAAGCTTGTCGCGCGTGAAACCCGGCAGACCGTTCACGTCGAAACATTGCGGCCCGGGCACCCAGCCAAGCGGGGCCTCGTCCGCATCAGCCCTTCCGTGACAACGATCCACAATCCACTTGAGCACGCGCATGTTCTCGCCGAAACCCGGCCAGAGGAACTTCCCTTCAGCGTCCTTGCGGAACCAGTTCACGTAGTAGATGCGAGGCGGGAACTTGATCTTCTTGCGCATCGCGATCCAATGCCGGAAATAATCGCCCATGTTGTAACCGCAGAACGGGAGCATCGCCATCGGATCCCGGCGCACCTGCCCCGCTCCGCCCACCGCCGCCGCTGTCATCTCAGAACCCATCGTCGCACCGACATACACGCCGTGAATCCAATTGAACGCCTGATACACCAACGGCATCGTGTCGGCTCGACGACCGCCAAAAATAATTGCGCTGATCGGAACGCCATCCGGGTCGTTGACTTCCTTGGCGAGCATGGGGTTGTTCGTCATTGGCGTGGCGAACCGCGAATTCGGATGCGCCGCCTTCTCCTTCGACTCCGGTGTCCATTTGTTGCCGCGCCAATCCAGACACTCGGCAGGCGGCGGATCATCATGACCTTCCCACCACACGGTACCGTCCGGCTTCAACGCCACGTTCGTGAAGATTGTATCGCGCTGAATCATCCCGGTCGCATTCGGATTCGACTTTGAGTTGGTTCCGGGCACAACGCCGAAATATCCCGCCTCAGGATTGATCGCCCACAACCGCCCATCCGGCCCGGGTTTCATCCACGCAATGTCGTCGCCCACCGTCCACACCTTCCAGCCTTTGAACTGCGGTGGCGGAACAATCATCGCAAAGTTCGTCTTTCCGCACGCGCTCGGAAATGCAGCGGCAACAAAAGTCTTCTCACCCGTCGGTGATTCCACTCCGAGAATC
>JABFSR010000096.1 GCA_013140495.1 Verrucomicrobiota bacterium | reverse complement strand
CGGGTCTGGGCGCGCGACGGAAGTTGACCAAGTCCACCGCAAAAAATGTCGCCAGCAACATTCCCACGCCCACCGCCCACATCGGCCAGCAATGTTCCGCCACCCACCAGAAGGGAACGCCCTTCAGATAACCAAGAAACAATGGCGGATCACCAATTGGCGTGAGGCAGCCGCCGACATTCGACACGATGAGAATGAAAAAAACAATGTGATGCGCCGTGACACGGTACTTGTTCATGCGAATCCACGGACGGATGAGCAGCATGGAAGCGCCTGTCGTTCCGAGCACGTTGGCGAGAACCGCGCCGATGAGCAGAAACACCACGTTCACCCACGGTGTTGCCTCGCCTTTCACGCCGATGTGTATGCCGCCCGACACCACGAACAACGCCCCGATCAGCGCGATGAACTGGATGTATTCCTCGCCTTTCTCCATGACGCGATGATGGGCCAGTTTGGATTGGTCTCCTTCGAAGCCGAACCAATAATAGGCAACTGTGATGGCCCCGAGCGCGAACGCCACCTTGGGATAATGTTTCGCCCACCAGTCCGCCGCGAAGAGCGGAGCGAGCGCAATCGTCCCCAGCAGCAGCACGAACGGCAGGATCATCCATGGATTTGGAATGATGACTTCTTGATTCACCGGCGGAGGCTAGAAATTCGGGTTGCGATTCGCGAGCGTGAAATGCGGAGCGGGAGCACACAAGCGAGCGGAGCGCGGCTGTGTCTGAAAGACCCGCCGCAGCGCACGAAATGCTCGGAAGTTGCGGAATTATCAAAAGTACTGCGGCTGGTGCTGTCGCACACAACCGCGCTCCGGCAGTTGTGCGTGCGCGGACGCTATTTCCCCAGGAGCGATTTGACGAGGTCGGCGAGTTGTTTGGCCGGATACGGCTTGGCGAGAAACTTGTCCGGTTTGTACGGCGAATCCCGATAGACCGTGGCGTCCACCGTGCCGCTAACCATGAGAATTTTCTGGAGCGGCACAATGCGCCGGCAATCGCGGATCAAATCCAGTCCGTTCATCCGGTGCATGGCGAAGTCGGTGATGATGACATCCGGCTTGGGATTCGCCGCCTCGAACTCGCGCACTGCGCTGGCTGGATCGCGGAACGTGCGCACCACGTAACCGAGCGGTTCGAGTACGAGTGTGAGCAGTTCGAGCAACATCGGTTCGTCGTCCACTGCAAAGACGAGAGGCTTGCGCTTTCCATCACCATTCTGTTTGCCGGATGAATCTGCCATGACAGTTCCCATACCGGGTTAACACCGCCGTCCTCCTCTGGCAAGCCGTGAAAATAAAAAACGCATGGGATGGTTGCGGCAACCATCCCGGTCTTAGCCGGATTCATGCAGACGAAAGAAGAGGGAACAAACGCAGCAGCCTATGCGCGGAGCTTCGGCTCGCCAGAGTCTCAGCCGCGCCGTAGCTCCCAGCGGAGGCTGCAAAACACACGAACGACACGAAACAAACACCAAAGCAAAACAGATTGAACTCTCTCCCGGGGTGGCATCCAGCCACGTTCACCATCTGGAGAATTCAGTCCCTCTGCTGCAACAATTCTTTCCGTCCACGCTTTTCGTGTGTTTCGTGGTTGATCCCAACCCCTTCACTTCTCCCCGGTCATATCCTCCCAGCGCAGTTTGACCACGGTGGAAATATACTTCCGACCGCGCTTGAGATACTGGCCGAGGTTGCTGCCGGTCTTGGATTCGCCGGAGCGGCGCACTGTCGCTTCGTAAGGCAGTTCACAGACGCGCCAACCCGAGCGGATCGCCCGGTAGATCAGGTCAATGAAGTATTCGCCGTAGTCGCCGCGCAGTTTGATCTTCTCAAACACACCGCGCCGCGCGGCAATGAAACCGCTCGTATAATCCGACACGTACGAATGCAACATGAACCGGATACCCCAGTTCAACGACATGCTCAGAAACAATTGGATGGCGCTGCCCTTTCCCACTCGCTCTTCACCGCCGCCACAGCAATAACGCGAGTTCACCGCCACATCGTAGCCCTCGTTCATCAGATAGATGAGCTGCGGGATTTTTTCCGGCGGATGCGAGAAATCGCAGTCCATCCACGCGATCACCTCGCAGCGCGCAGCGTTGATGCCCTCCTGAATGGACGGCGTGAGACCGTGATCCTTCATGCGGCGGATGACGCGCACCTTGTTCTCGGCGTTGGCGCAACACTCCGCGAGTTCCCACGTTTTGTCCGGCGAATTGTCATCCACCACGATGATCTCGAAATCCTCGGTGCAGGTGGCGAGCGCCTGGGCGCTTTCGGCGATGAGGTCCTGGATGTGGCCGCCCTCGTTGAACGTGGGCATGACGAGGGAGACGGATTTGATTTTGGCCGGGCGCGCGGGCATTGGCGGCGAATCAATAGCCGATGGAAAACACCTAATCAAGCCGCGATAAAAACAGATGGCCGCAACAGAGCGGCGGCAGACAAAAACCATCCTCCGACTCACAACAACGCGGCAAGGTCGTCCTTTGAAAGACCTGTTTGATTCAGAATGTCGCTCAACGTGCCTGGGCGGATTTCCCGATGCATTGGAACGATGGTCCGCCAGTAACCCGATCCCGCGCGCTTCTCCAGCGACACATGACTGCCCTTTTGTCGCAACACCACGAATCCCGCGCGGCGCAACGCCCGAATCAATTCTTTTCCAGAAACCGATGGCAAATGCCGGCTCATGCGGCCACTTCCATGCTTGTAAGATAGACCTCCTTCGTAGGTCGGAACGATTTTGCGCTGCCCCAAGTCTCAAGATACAACTCCACGGCCTCCCCCAGATTTTTCTTGGCTGCGGAAAGCGTTTTGCCTTGGGTCGTCACCGGCAGATCAAGACATCTCCCGATAAACCACGCTCCATCATTATAAAACACCGCATGGATTGTCTTCATGCCTGCAATTTGCCTGCGTCCGAAGAATTCGCAAGCATCTTCATGGTCCAGTTACGAGTGACTACCTCACCTGCTGATGATCTCGAAATCCTCGGCGCAGGTGGCAAGCGCCCTGGCGCTTTCGGCGATGAGGTCCTGGATGTGGCCGCCCTCGTTGAACGTGGGCATGACGAGGGAGACGGATTTGATTTTGGCCGGGCGCGCGGGCATTGGCGGCGAATCAATAGCCGAATGCACCCTGACTGGCAAGCCGGGGCTCACTCAACGCACGATCTTAATCCTGATTTTTTTTTGATCTTAATCCGGACTCCCCGGTCAGGATCGAACAACAAAGACGCGAGGGCACTAAGTTAAACCGTAAAACACCTTGCAACCCAGTGCGATGATATTCACCTGATGAGCCAGGCATTTCAGAAAAAACTTCGACGCGAATTTCACCAATTGGCGCCAATTCGCGGAATTCGCGTCAAGCCGTTCTTATCCACGTTATCGGCAGTTTGATTCGGTTGCGCCTTCACGTCTTCGTTGTTCAACTGCGGTTTCCAAGGTCAAACCGGAATGTCGCGGAACTTGTGGCGGCGACCATCCTTGGTTGCCGTGGAGGGCGCGCGTCCCGCCGCCCGGAAAAGGTGCTCAATGACTACCGACATGGAAACTTTTCGAAGCCGTGCGACGATCGTACGCTTTATCCGCCGGGCAGGGATGCCCGGCTCTACGGCAGCCGGGACGCCCGGCCGCTACTTCAAACCGGAATATCCCGGAATTCGTCGGTGTCGTAGAGCAGGCGCAACATGGCAATGCCCTTGATCTGCCGCCCAATCTCCCGAAGCTTGCCGATGAACAGCGGCACCATCATCTGTTTGTGATAGCGGCCTTGGGAGGAATAATCCTCGCTCACGGCGATGTGGAGCACGGTGATGGTGGCGGGGTCCGAGCGGGTATAGACCACCACACCCACCAGTTGGGACCGCGCTTTTGATCCGGCCAACGCATACAGGGTTTGAACCTCGGAGCCGTGACCCGTCGCGTGATGCCTGGGAGCGCTTGCGTCCCGCGGGCGAGTTGCTGTCGGGCGGGCAGCCGGCGAGACGCCGGCGCTCCCAGGGTTCATGGTGAGGGGAACTCCTGAGCTTTTTTTTGACGAAGCGTCCAACCGGATATAGAGCCGGTCGTTCTCGGCGTGGATGACGGGCACGCCATGCGTTTCAATCACCGTGCGAATTTTCTCGCGAAACCGGTGTTGCTCGGGATTGAAGAACAACAAGGCTTCAAGCTCCGCCCGGTAACCCGCCGCGAGCACGGAAGTGTAATCAATGCGATTCATTCGGTTGAACCCATGCAGCAAGATTAACCACGAAACACACCAAACACACGAAAATGGCAACGAAACAATTGCCAGGTTCTGGCGATTTCCGTTCACCGAACGATGGGGAGCAATTCCACAACGCCAAACCACATTGTTTGCCGGAGAATGTTTTGTGTTTCTTTCGTGTGGTTCGTGTATTTCGTGGTTCAAAGGAATTGTTCCAGCAAAGACGCGAAGGCGCGAAGTTAAACCGGAAAACGCAGTTCAACCACGGACCCGCCTGCGTCTGACTCCGGCGCGGCAGGTGGACACGGATTCAGAAAAAACCTTCGACGCGAATTTCGCCAATTGACGCCAATTCCCGGAATTCGCGCGGGCAAAATCCGGAGCCCCCACCGGTATATCCAGCTTTGCGCCTTTGCTTCTTGGTTGTTCAACTGCGGTTTCCAAGCTTATCCGTGTTATCCGCGTTATCTGCGGTTTGATTAGGTTGCGCCTTTGCGTTGATTCGTCCGCATTCCATTCCTTCGAGCGTGGTTGATTTCAGAGACTGTCGGGTGCAAACTGCCTCCATGAAAACGAGCGTTGATCTGGATGATGATCTGGTGTCCGAGGTGGACAAGGTGGTTGACCTGGTAAAAGAGAAGTCCGCGACTGTCCTGAGAATGGCGATCCGGGCCGGATTGCCACTCGTGGCGGTGCGTCACCAGGCCCAACGACCGGACGGTTACTTTGCCGACGACTATCCGCTGCCACAGGATCGGATTGATCTGGAGAAGGCAATGTCCAATTCCCCGCAGAAGCCCGACCGATGAAAATCCGCCAGTGGGAAATCTACAAGGCGCGTCCGCCGGGCTTCGAGAAGGATCATTGGTTTGTGATCGTGAGCGGACAGGAGCGTTGCGACGAAGCGCGTCAGTTGCTCGTGAACGGTCTGGCGTGTTGGACCTTGCGCGGCGACGTGCGCAAATCTGAAGTGCGGCTCAATGGTGCGGACGGCTTCCAATCCGCAACTGTCTGCCAGTCTGATTTTCTGTATTCGTTGCCGAAGTCCGGACTTCACTCGCCACTCGGCTCCGTGGGTTGAGAACGGCAGCAACAGTTGAAGTCCAAACTCAAGGAAGTGTTCCGGCTCTAAAACACCCGCCCCGAAAATGTCCCGCCATCGGGCCGGTTGTAACGATCTCCCAACCTCGCCGCGCTCCACATAGACGTGTTGCGGATCCCGGACGCTCCCCGGACGCACCAGCTCTGACGCGAATTTCACCAATTACCACGAGTTTTTTGGAATTAGCGATGATTCGCGCAATTCGCGTCACGTCTTTTCGGGATCTGTTTCCACCTGGACCGACCAGACGAGTTTAGATTGCATTGGGCACGGGAGAGAACTTTACCTTGCCTTCGCGGTCCGATTTGACCAATGCCATCAGGTCGGAGTTGGATTGAAGCTCCATTGTTTCAAGAAGTGCGGCCAATTTCTCCCTGGAAACGAGGAACGCAACAGTCCTGCCGCTTCTGGATATGGGAATGATGCCCTCGGCTTCGGCTTTCTTCACGTAACCAGACACGTCTTCCGATACGTCCGCTACGGTTGCTATGTTTTTCACGAGGGCAACTCTACCCCTGGGAAGTCCGGAGTTCAAAGTCCAAAGTTCAATGCCCGGAAAACATACCTCTGACATCCGGCCTGAATTAGCGTCAATTCGCGTAATTCGCGTCACGTCTTTTCTGCATCCGTAGTTGAACTGCGTCTGGTCCGCCAGTTCGTCGAGCAGCAGTTCCTGGAAACTCTCATACACCGATGTAGAAATCATTGACCCCGGATCAACACGAATAAAACAGTTCTGACGCGAATTTCACCAATTACCACGAATTTTTTGGAATTAGCGACGATTCGCGTAATTCGCGTCACGCCTTTTCGGCATCCGTGTTCATCTGTGGTTGAACTGCGGTTTCCAGACTGAATGAAAAGGGCCGGAGGTTGACGCACCACAAACGATGACTGGCACGCCGATTATTTGGGAATCACCAACCACGAACCGAAACGGAAAATACAGATCTGACACGAATTTCACC
>JABFSR010000218.1 GCA_013140495.1 Verrucomicrobiota bacterium | reverse complement strand
CGTTGTTTGGGTTGGGTGGCGATGACCGGCTTTGGGGAAATGAAGGGGGCATTGGACCGACGACGGATCTGGACCGGCTTTTTGGCGGTCAGGGGCACGATGATGTTCTGGGTGGTCAGGGGCATAATCAATTGTATGCGTGGAGTTATGATCCTGGCTCTGATTTCGATGGCATTGACAACAATTTGATCGCGCCGGAATTTGGCGTGTTCGTAAAATCGGATGGGACGTTGGTGGCCGGGAGCGGCGATGTGAAACTCGCCACTGGCCTGCCTGGCAAGGACGGCTTCCTTGATTCCGACGGTGTGACGAAGGCGTATGTTCTCGAAGATACCGGATTGAACCGCGCTCTGGGCGGGCCGCTGGCTGATGAATTGTTTGGCGGCACGGGGCTTGATTTTCTTTACGGGAATGGAGCGGCGGACGGCATTGATAAATTGTATCGTTCCAATGGCACGCTCTTTGAGAGTCTGGATGGCGGGCTGGCTGGCGATCAGTGGAAAAAGTATGCGCGCGAGACAAACAAAGTCTGGTATGTGAGCGGTTCGAATCTCGCGGATGAAATACATGTGGATTTCGTCACTGAGCCGGGGTTGTTGCAGAACCATCACCTGATCACACGTCTGACGGAGAACAACGGCAGTTTTACTTTCGCAGCGCAAATCCGGCTCGATTTCGACGCGGTGGATGTGAGCGGCAATCGTATATGGAATCCGCAGGACGTGCTTTTCGATCTTGAAAGCCTTGAGAACCGGGATCGCGCTCTGGCTGCGGGCGGATTGAGCCGGCTGCTGCCGCCGGAGGGAGATTTCCTGGCGATCATCGTGGACGCGCTGGCCGGCAACGACCGCATCATCGTCGGGCCGACCGTGCAAAAAACAGTCTGGGTGGATGCGGGCGCTGGCGATGACCGCGTGGAGATTCGTTCGGGCAACGCGATTCTCACGGACACGACAGAACAGGTGATCCGCAACGATCAATTCGGCAACGCGTCCATTTTGAACCGGCAACCGGATGGAACGCTTTCTCCGATCAGCGGCAACACTTCGTTCACGGGTCTGACACTCGACAATCCTGACGACGTGGACTGGTATAAAGTGCAGTTCGGGGTCACCCCGACTGGCCAATTGTTCCTTTCGAGCCTGTCCGCCAATGACGGCATGGTGCTTCAACTCTATGACATCACCGGGCAGATCTTACTGCGGACCTCGGCGACATCACCGGCTGGAGTTACTCCTGACCGGACGGAGTTGATTGTTGCCTCCGGAGTAGCGCCCGTAAACGGACGGCTTTCTGCCAGTGCAAACTTCTCGCTCCGGATCGGCGGGTTGTTGCGCGGGCCGGTTTCGCTTGGGGCATCTGCCACGGCGAACAATGCCAGTGTTGACGATCTGGTTGTTGATTTGAACGGGGCGCTGGCAGGTGCGGGGCTGGGTTCTGAAGTTCTCGCGGGCCAGGTGCTCGGAAGACTGACCTTCACTCTGGTCGGCGCGGCGGCGGGTCAATCGCTTGAAATGGTGGTGTCCGCTGCTGATCCCGCTGCCACTGCGCTGCGCTTTGCAAATGGACAACGCGAGAACACTCTGGCATCGGCTTATCCGCTCGGAGATTTCGCAGGAGTTGCAAAGATCGCGGGCCTGACGTTGCACAGCGCGACGGATGTGGATTGGTTGTCGTTCTCTCTCGCCGTGACGGGAGCCCCCGGCGACCAGATCACCCTGGCCACGCTGCAAGGATCAGCGCCCATCTTCCAGTTGGTGGATCAAGCGGGGAACATTCTGCAAACTGCGGCGGGTGGTGTGCTCAATCTGACAGGAAAAGGCGCGGGGAATTATTTCCTGAAGATTTCCGCCAATGGCGGGCTGGCCCGATACGAACTGCGTCCGGCAATCGGAGCCGCTGGCGCAACAATCATCAACCTTGGGGGCGCAAGCCAGAACAGCATAACGCTAGGACCATTGGCAGGGTTCGCCAATCTCAGCGCTTCCACGCCGTATCTTTTGAAGGTGACATCCAGCCGTGTGCCGACGATTTATGATCTCACAGTTCGACTTGATGACCTGGGTGCATTGCAAACCGTGGCACTCGGGACACGTTTGAATGCGATCCGGCGCGACGTGATTCTTGGCGGTGCGGGCAACGACGTGCTCTCGGGCGGCGCGGGCGAGGAATGGATTTTTGGCGGTGCGGGCAATGACGTGCTCAGTGGCGGGCTGGATCGTCAGGCGGAGGACCTGCTCTTTGGTGAAGATGGCGATGACCGTTTCCAAATCATCCCGGACCGGCTGCCGACAATTCCTGGCAGCACGCAGACGTTGATCCCGACGTTGAGCGACCGGCTCGATGGCGGCAGCGGCAATGACGAGGTTTATTTCCTTGGCGGAGACCTGGATCAATTCAGCCGGGCTGTGCCGGACTTTGTGGCGATCAAATGGAACACGATCCTGCATCGTTACGAGTTCACGAGTCTGGTATGGGACACGGTGAACCAGGAATTCATGGCTGACCCGGTGAACCCGGGGGCGTCGTTGCAGGAATTTGCGTTTTACCAGGCGCGCAATGTCGAGCGGACGGTGATTGATACGCGTTCGGGCAACGATGAAGTGCATGGGGATGCGGGGTTCACATTCCCGCATACTGTCGGCACGTGGGGGATTGAGCCGGGTGCGTTCCAACAGGCCGGGGCATTGGTGGCGTTGACGATTCGCGGTGGGGACGGCAATGACCGGTTGTTTGGCGGGGCGCTCAATGATGATATTGATGGTGGTGCGGGTGTGGATTTCATTGTGGGCGGGCCGGGTGATGATCGTATCTCGGGCGGTGATGGTGATGACGTGTTGCAGGGTGACGGGCAACTGCTCACGAGCGATCTCAACGCGACCCCGCCGGATGCGTTCGAGTTTGTGACGCACGGCGGCGTCAGCACCCGCAACGACGGTCCGCTCTTCGCGTCTGATCCGATGTGGAGCAATCCGCAGCAGATCAACGATTCGTTGGAATTTGTGAGGCAGCTCAGGGCCATCGTGGCGGGGCAAATCATCTCGGGTCTCACGTTCAATCTCGGTGACACGGGTGACTGGTATGTTTTGAAAACGCCGGCGGCTTTGAAGCAGTTTGGCGGAGCGATGGCGGCGTATCTGATGAAGTCATTGATCACGATTGATTTTACTGCGGCGTCGGTGGACGCGCTTTTCAATCCGGCAAATTATCTGTTCCTGTTTGCCGCGCAGGACATGAATCCGGGCGAGGCGCTGTCTGTCGAGCCGGTCGAGTTTTTCCAGGGTGTTCCGGATTATTATCTGCTGCACGTGGTGAATCCGGTGGCGGCGATCGGTGCTGGCGGGCCTCGCGGTGCTGGTGGCGCGTATTCGATCAACATTTCGGCGGAGCTTGGCAGGATCATCAATGTGCCGGCGGCGCAGGTGCAGTCGTTTGCCATCAACGCGGCGACGGTGGATGATCATCCGACGATCATCCCGTTGGGGGACATCAATGGGGATGGTTTTGCGGACTTCATTGCGTCGGTGCGTGAGGATCAGGTGAACAAGATCAGTTACGCACGGATTTATTTTGGGCGCGCGGGTGCGTCGGACGTGACGCTGGATGCAGCGACGCCGGTGTTGAAGATTCCGGGGCTGTTGCTGACTTCATCGGCGAGCGCCATCCGTGCGATGATTGCGGCCCCGGGCGATTACAACGGCGACGGACGCTCCGACATCGCGCTGGCTTTGACGGATGGGGTGAGTGGAAACTCGTTTCCTGAGGAGGGTGTTTATCTTTTGTTTGGCAAGCCGACCGGCTGGACGGGGGAGATTGATGTCGTGCAGGCGGCGGACGCGGTGATTGCCGGTTTGAATGGGACAGCTTCGTTGTCGTTGACGAACCTGGGTGACTTGGACGCGGACGGCAAGAGCGACCTGTTGATTGGTGATCCTGGCACGAGTTCGGCCTACATCTTTTACGGAAGAGCTTCATGGCCCAGCACAACACCGCTGCTGAGTTCGACGTTCACGGCCACGCCAAACACGCCGCTGTCTTCGTTCACGATTGATGGATTCCTGGTTGAGAACCTTATCTCTGGCGCGCCGCCCGGACAAGTCCCAGGACTGTGGCATGTCAGTTCACGTCGGTCTGGAGATGCAGGGCACAGCGGTTCGACGAGTCTTTATTTCGGTCAGGAATCGGTCGGCAACTACAATGTCGGTCGCACTGCCGGTCGTGTGACTTCTCCATCAATCTCCCTGGCCGGCCTCAGCGGTGCGCAACTTTCGTTCAGTTACTTCATTCAAACCGAGGGAGCGCCTGCATCATTCGATAAGGCGAGGATTCTCGTTTCAACGAATGACTTTGCCTCCTCGACGGTCGTTCTCTCGAACGAAAATGGGCTTGTTGACCCGAGCACCGGCTGGCGGAAGGCGAGTTTCAATCTCGCGTCGTTCATTGGTCAGAACATCAAAATCCGCTTCGACTTCGATACGGTTGATTCGGCGGTCAATAATTTCGAGGGTCTGTATCTCGACGACGTTGTAGTGCGGCCCATTTTCACGCTGTCGAACGCCAATGTGGCCATCAGCGGTCCCACTGGAACGGGTGCGAGCGTCGCTGGAGTCGGCGATATCAATGGCGACCAACATGCTGATTTCGCAGTGCTCCAAGCGACAACAAGCGGAGTTGGTCAGGTCTATTTGATTTATGGTCGCTCCTTCTCGGCGACGGAGAACATCGTCACTCTTGCCAATCAGGTTGGAGGCGGTGCGATCCTTGCCGATACGACGAGCCTCAGTGGATTCTCCGTGCGCCCAGCGGGGAATGTGGACAATGACCGTGACGCACAAAATGACGACTTCAATGACCTGCTTATTACAGGTGGGGACAAGACGTACCTTGTTTATGGCGGGCTTCTGAGCGGAAACATTGCGTTGCAAACTCTGACTTCAACTTCAGCCGCAGGCCGATTGATCCTGACGGGCGGACTTTTCGCAATGGGTGACATCAACAACGACGGCTTCGATGATTTGGGGGCTGCGGTTGCTGTCGCAAGTCCGCAACTTTCGGAAAGTGCCACACCCAACTACAGGCAGGCAGGCCAGATTTATCTCGGCGGGATACGCGCGGCGACCATGTATGCTTCTGCTGATCTTTTGATTGAGCCGGCACAGGCCTATTTCTTCCAAGCCGCCGGCTTCTCCAAGGTAAGCGACGCGCTCCGACTGAATCTGTTCGCTTCGGTCGGTGATTTGAATGGAGACGGCTTCGCCGATTTCGTTCAAGCGGATCGTTTCGGTGGTGCTTCTCATGTGATTCTTGGGCGCGCATTGACGACACCGGTTCCACCGTTGCCGGTGACGCGACCGGCAGCACAGGAATTTGTCTTCGATCTGGCTTCACCGCTCCTGACCTCGACGGGCACGAGCGTCACGGGCGTCACGCTGCCGGTTTCGACATCCAATCCGCTGCCAGTGGGTGGAAGCTTTGGAATACAGGGCGTTCTCGAAGATGAAAATCTGGGCAGCATCCTATCGGCGGGAGACGTGAACAAAGACGGGTTTGAGGACTTCATCATCACTGGAAGCAGCAGCGCCCGATATGCGTATCTGCTTTTCGGCCCTGTGAAGTTGAATGAGTTGACGAGCATCATCGGTCGAGCAGACGTGTTGATTGATACATTGGCGCTCGGATTGCCGGTGAGCCAGATGGGGGATTTGAACGGAGACGGATACAGCGATCTGGTTTTCCTGAAAACCGGAACACCAACTACGATCAATGTCATCTACGGACAGGCGACGTGGCTGCGGATTCTCGACGCGACGGCACCAAAGGCGACAATCACCGGGTTCGCCAACGAAACAACCGCGCAGGCACTGGTCCTCAACTGGGACGGCGACCGCTTCCGTGACATCTATGTCGGCGGTGCTCTGAGCGGTGGCTACATCGTCCCCGGCAGGTTGCTGCCTGTGGCGGGAGGCAGCATCACGCTCGGTTCAGCATCTGTTGTTTTCTCGTCCGCCTCGTTCAAGTTCATTCCGCTTGCGCCCGGAGATGTGAATGGTGACGGGTTGGATGATCTGGTTTTGTGCAGTTACGATGCCGCTGATACCAACAGGTATTTGTTCCTTGGGCGGATCGGTTCGGGCACGCTCGCGGTGACGACTGGTGCGGACGCAACCTTCAACGTTGATTCGTATAAATCGTTCGGAATTGGGCTCGGTGATCTGAACCGTGACGGCTATGACGACTTCGCTCTGTTCAGAGCCAGCGAAGACTACGGTCCTTATCAGGGCAGCGCGCTGATATTCTACGGATCGGCCAGTTACAAGACGTTGTCCGGCCTTGCCAGGACCGCCGCCGATGCTGCGTTCCGAATTTTAATGAAG
>JABFSR010000219.1 GCA_013140495.1 Verrucomicrobiota bacterium | reverse complement strand
GTTCACAAGTTCAAACTGCCGACGATTCCAACCATCGCCGACGTGACGGACATACTTGCGCATAACGGCCTCCCGTTTCCGGACAAGACAATGACGGTGACCGTGGTGAGCGACCGGCAGCGTATCGAGGAAAACCCTTATGAGATTCTGCGACTGGTGGCCAAACGCGACGCGTTGAAGGCCATCACGGAGCGCTTGCGCTATGCCAGGAAGATCGCCAGGGGAGACACGCTGAACTGGAAGCATTTTGTCACCGCACACCTGATCATCGAAAACGAAGCCGTCCAGGAAGGAGAGTGGGAGTGATGAAACCATTACCCAACCGGAGCGACATCAAACGTTATGTGCTGGGCTTCCTGTTCAGCCCGGAATTGTCACTGGTGTTGCTGATAAAAAAGAACCGGCCAAAGTGGCAGCGCGGAAAATTCAATGGCATTGGCGGCAAGATCGAACCGGGCGAAACCGCGCCTGATGCCATGCGACGCGAGTGTCGCGAGGAAACCAACGTGGACGTTTGCGACTGGAGACACTTCGCCACGCTGAATACGAACATGGATGGACCGGAGGAAGTGTTCTGCTTCTACGCGAGCACGGAGGAGATGCTTGGCGCGGAACAGATCACCGACGAGGAATTGAGGTTTGAATCCGCCGTTGCACCGCACGTGGATTGGATGCTTTACAACGTGCCCTGGCTGATTGCCGCCGCGCGGATGCACAAGCTGCGCGGCCAGTTGAAACACTACGAAGTGACGGAGGTGTTTTGATATGAAATTCACTCTCACCATTGCCGATGGCCAGGGATTGCTTCCACTATGAAAACTCATTCCAGCATTGATCCAGAATTGCAGTTGCAACGTGACGAACTGGCGGACGCGGGAAACTTTTTCCTGTTAATCGCGTGGTGTGGCTTGGCGCTGATGGTGTTGATCGCGTTCATCAAGGATTTGTTCACGGGAGAATTTTTCCGCAGGCATGGACGCCGGCTCGCACCGGCGCAAGCGCGTTTCCTCGGCCCCGTGACCGAACACCACGGACCCTCCCGGCCAACTCCCTTCACCGCGCCCTCCGTGCCTGCGGAGGTTTTTGGAAACACCAAATCCCAAATCCCAAACACCATCACAAAATGAGACTCCAGGAAATGCGCGCCATCGTTTGCGCAATTGAATTCCGCAATTACCACTTCGATGTGATCGAAATCGTGTGTGGCGGGCCACGCATTCTGCGCGCCCGGTTCATGGCCAAGGACATCGTCACCGGCGAGCCGGAAGAGCAGTTCACGCGCAAATGGCTTTTGTCCGAACACATGACGCGCAGCGAGATCGTGGCCACGGCGCTCAAGTGTGTGCTGACCTCCGAGGAACACGAGGCGCGCGAGGATTTCCTTTACCGTGGCCAGCGCATCTTTGGCCCGCACCTGGATGTTGAAGAGCTTGTCGAGTTCACCAAGGGCGCACACACGGACGTGAGGCATTCATCATGAAAGTCATCTTCACAGAATATGACGGCTGCTTTGGCGTGGACTTGAGCGCGGAGACAATGCAGGAAGCCGCGCTGCTTACCCGGCTTGGTACCAATGCGACCAAGACCCATAGGCTGATGGTGTTGGCGGACAAGGAAGGCCAGTTTGACGCAAGCATCATCTTCGAGAAACACAAACGCGCGGACGGCTATATCCAGAAGCGCCGCTGACCGTTTAATGAAGACCAACCGCAATGCACTTCTCTGCTTTTTGATTATTAACCCAAACGGCCAGACGGCCATGACCTACGGAAAACAAACCGCACTCCCACAAACCAAACAAACGAAAGACGAATATATGATCAGCAACATTGATACGACCGCCGGAAAGAGGCCCAAGAAAGAGAAGTTCAAACCCGCCGTGCTGCTCACGCGTGAAGCGATGGAGGCAACGGTCAACGACTACAAGCGGCTCAAGCTCGAACACGTCTCGCTGATGGCGAAAATGGAATCCGAGAAGACCGCCGTGGAGAAGCGTTATGAGGAACGGATCAACACCGTGGCGCGAGATATCGAATCCGGGTTCGCCAGTGTTCACAACTATTGCGTGACGCATCGCTCGGAATTGTTGCCTGGCGACCGCAAGAGTTTTGAGACCGTGGCAGGCACGGTGAAATTCTACGACACGCCGCATCGCGTGGAAGTGCGCGGAAAGGAGACGCTCGGCGCTCTGGCGAAACGGTTGCTCGGTCTGGTGTTCAACGCCGGGACGCCGGAAGAAGTCAGTTGCGACAAGTATGTGCGCGAAGCCGATCCAACAGTGAACAAGGATGCGCTGCTCGCAGACCGCACCAGGTTCACCGACGAACAATTGAAGGCGATGGGCGTGCGATTTGAGCAGGACGAAATCTTCGCCATCGACCTCAAGAGCGACCTGGCCGAAGGCGACAAGACGAATGCGGAGAACGCCGCTTAACCCACCAACCCACAAAAACACGACCATGAAAATTGAAATCAAACACAGGTTATCGGGGAAAATTATTTTCGCGCACGACTGCGAGGAGAACACGATCAAGCTGACCGTTGAGGCTGCTGTCAAAGCCAAGGTTTGCATCGACTACGCAAGTCTCGACTACGCAAGTCTCGACGGAGCAAGTCTCGACGGAGCAAGGCTCGTCGGAGCAAGTCTCGACTACGCAAGTCTCGACTACGCAAGGCTCGTCGGAGCAAGTCTCGACTACGCAAGTCTCGACGGAGCAAGGCTCGTCGGAGCAAGTCTCGACTACGCAAGTCTCGACTACGCAAGGCTCGTCGGAGCAAGTCTCGACGGAGCAAGTCTCGTCGGAGCAAGTCTCGACGGAGCAAGTCTCGTCGGAGCAAGTCTCGTCGGAGCAAGGCTCGTCGGAGCAAGTCTCGACGGAGCAAGTCTCGTCGGAGCAAGTCTCGTCGGAGCAAGGCTCGACGGAGCAAGGCTCGACGGAGCAAGGCTCGTCGGAGCAAGGCTCGTCGGAGCAAGGCTCGTCGGAGCAAGTCTCGACTACGCAAGGCTCGTCGGAGCAAGTCTGGATAACGGTGAAAAAATAATTAACTCCGAGCGTCCTGTGTTCCAGATCGGTGGGATTGGTTCAGCGTTCCGCTACTTCGTGGCCTATTTGACCGACAAAGGAATCCGGCTGCGCACAGGTTGTTTTTTTGGATCAATCGCGCAGTTCAAGACCAAGCTCAAAGCAACGCACAAGGACAATGTCCATGCGGTTGAATATGAAGCCGCACTCACGTTGATCGAAACCCACTTCAAACTCTGGCCAAAGAAGTGACATGAACGCTGCCACATTAAAACACGCGATCCGTCGCGCCATCAACAAACTTTCCGCCAAATTATGACCCGCGCCGAAGCCATCGAGAAGATCAAGAAATTGCTCCGGATGAAACGGGGAGGCACGCCGGATGAAGTTGCCACGGCGCTCCGCCTGGCCCAGGAGCTTGCCGAGAAGCATGACATCGAACTTGGCAGTCTGAATCCAGATGAGCAGGCCGAGCGACCGATTCATCATGCCGACGCTGTCCACGGTGCCCGCGTGCAATGGGAATGCACCTATGCCGGGATGATCTGCGACCGTTTCTTCAATGTGACAGTCTTCCAGACTGTCACCGATGATCGCGCGAAGTATTGCATGAGGTTTGTCGGTACCGATTGGGACACGCAGATCGCGATCTATGTCTATCACTTCCTGATCGGCCATTTCCGGCGCGAGTGGAAGACGCGGCGTGGCCGCTGTCGCAACCGGCAGGCGTTCATGTGGGGCATGTATCTCGGTTTGAGCCGCAAGCTGCGGACACGTCAACCATTGCCCGTGCAGACGCCTGGCATCATTGCCGTGGACCGGCAGCTCGCCCGCCGCAAACTATACATCCAGGAGCGTTGGAAGCTGGAGCAAGAGACTGCGTCTCCTGATTCGGATGCGCAGAAAGCAACATGGAAGGGCTATGTGGCCGGTCAGGAAACGGAGATCAACTCCGGCGTCAAAGGCAATCAACCCAAGGCGGCGCTGATCGTGGATGCGTCGCGGCAACTTTCCTTTGCATGAGACAACTCAAAGCTCCAATGCCAGGGCAGGGCGGACGCGGATCGCGAGAGAGGCAATCTGTCTGGTGTTGCGGCGTGAGCTATCAGCGCTGGCGGTTTGTCGGTCGCGAGTTTCCGGGCACGCATCACACGCATTGCGTGCATTGCGGCGGGGAGCTGGTGTGGCCGGAGGTTTTGGAGCGTCCGCTGAAGCAGCACGAAAAGCAGGCGCGCACACGCGGGAACGCGCTGCGTTGTTATTACCGGCGCGCGGCACGGTTCGTTGAACAGAAGCTCACCACGCGCGGGGAACGGCGATTGCGCGCCCCAAGCATCAGCGATTTTGAACGGGCCTGGCAGCATGAGCGGGCGGCGATGGGAGATGTGTCTGTGGCACAATTTGGCAGCGGGAATACGCAGAGGAGGAACGGATGAAACAGACCACGTTCAACTACAAGCCAAGGTTTGCTCCGCTGGTTGAGAGCCAGAAAAAGAGAACGACCGTGCGCATGTTCATCAAATCGAAGCCGCCGAAAAAAGGTGATGCATTGCAGCATTTCACGGGTATGCGCACGCGGAAGTGTCGTCAACTGCTGATCTCAATCTGTCGTGATGTCCAACCAATCAAAATCACGGAGCGCGGCATCTGGCTTGGACGGCGCAGACTTTCACCAACCGAGGAATGGTGGCTCGCCACGGGCGACGGATTCTCGAATCAGGATGAGTTCCGCGCGTTCTTCCGTGACACTTATGGTTTCCCACTGCCTGGCAAGCCGCATTGGGTGGCCTGGAGTTGATATGAGAATACTCAGACGAATCTACACGGGTGTGCCGCTGGCTTTCCTGCTTTGCTTCGGGCTGCTGGTGTCAATGGCGGATGATCTGACCGGCTGGCAGTGGCTCAATCGTTTCGATCTGTGGCTGATGGCCTGGGCGGTAAAACTTCAGGAGGAACTGGATCGCGCATGAGAACCGGAATGCAAAGAGCACAGATTGAGCGAATGAGCTTCATCCGGCGTTTGCTCGACAATGGAGAGCCGTTCAACGCTTCCAGGCTGGCATTGTTGTTTGAAGTCAGCAGCAAAACGATCAACCGCGACATTGAGTTCATGCGAGACAGGCTTGGTTACGAAATCGAGTATGATCATTCGATCAATACCTTTGTCGGTAGCGCTCCAAAAAGGAGAATTCTGTGAAGACAAAATCCAAGTTTTATCCAGGCTGGAAGATGACTGTTGAGCAGCACAATTTATATTTCCGGCTTCTTGATCAGGCTGCCGTGGCCAGTGGTGAGACAACTCAGAATCGCCGAGAGGATTTGAGGCAGCGGATTCACCTGGCGGCTTTCGGCGGGCCGAAGTCGGCCAAGGCCATCAATCACCTGAAGGATTTCGACGATTTCAAGGCGGCTGTGCTGGCGATTATTGATCCAAGCAATCTCAATGTGCAGATGCGCCAGGCCGAGATGCCGACAACGCGGCTGGTGTTCGCGATCCGCAAGCTTGCGCCGGAGGCTTACATTATTGCTGAGGCACGCCGGAAATTCTTCACCGAAGACTGGGCTACACTGGATGAGTCGAGCCTGACGATGTTGAGGAATCACATCACGAAGCGCGCGGCGGGAATCCGTTGGCCGGCGCAGGAAGTCCAGAGTCAGGACCCAGATTGGAACGTGTGAGTGCTCAAGTCCAATTGAAGATGTTCCAGGCTGAACGATATGATCCGAATGTGCGCGAACTGGAGCAAATGCTTTTTGAGTATCAAGGCTGGATGTCGTCTTCGCTGATCGGCTCAAAAACGGGTTGGAACTCTGACAAGGTAAACAACCTCGCGCGCGTGTCCGCAGACATCATTTCCGGACAGCTCGGCTACAAGCATATCCAGCACGCCACGGCTGCGGAACAGGCTCATTACGCGAACGGTTTGACGAGCCGGATCAGGGAGCTAGGGAAGCGGCTGGTGAGGTACCGGAAACGCGCGCACCAATTACTCTCATGAAGCCAGGAAAAACAGCTCGCGTTGTGCAACAAACTCCGGCGGAAGTTTTGGAGGCTTTGCTCGGGTTGGTTCAGCGGAAGTTTTACGCTGGCGATGCGGTCAATTTCGCCAAGGATCGCAAGCGTATTTTGCAATGGTGTCTCCTGTGGCCAGCGAGGGAATGGTTCAAGCCAAAATCTATTTCTCTGCCAGCCGCTCGATACCAGGAAATCCTCACCAAAGTCATCATGGAGGCGACCATCCACCAGGCTGAGAAGATCAATTATATCCCGGCCTGGCTCGCGCGCGTGATCCAGAGCCATTTTGAGATGCACGGCGATGAGATTTATGAGGAGGGCAAAGCCGTCCGGAACGTGACTGAGAATGCATTGCTTGCGCTCGGTAAATTGCCTGTGCGCGAAGATGTGTTGGTTAATGATTTCGCCGCTGCCAGCCATCTCTTGGACGCCGCCAAGCCCGCCAGGCGCAAACAGACGCCTAAAACCGATAACCAGCTCAATCTTCTACCACCATGAACACCGACTGCATTGCCACTTCAGAACCCTTGAAAGTGTATCATACTGGCGTGAACTGCCGGGTTGACGCGAAAAAGTGTATCAAACTGCCATTCTTCCGCATCCGCTTTCGTAAGCCATTGATTTTCGGTCTTCTTCGGCATTTTTCGGCCTAATTCGTTCTGTCTCAAACCGCGCGCGAAGACTCAATACGAGGAAAGAAAAATGGTCGGGGCGGTGAGATTCGAACTCACGACCTCTTGTACCCGAAACAAGCGCGCTACCAGGCTACGCTACGCCCCGAACCCAGGACACATATTAAGCCCCAGCGGAGTCACAGAATCAACGATGATTTTGCGATACGAAATGAATACGTGGAGTTGCTCGAAGTCTCCGGCGGACGGATCAGGGCCGTTTCAGCCGTCGCCGTCAGCGCGTGTCCATCCGCAGTTGCTGTTTCTCTCCCGTGCCAACCACTTGAATCGTCACGGAATCCTGCTGAATCGTCAAACAGCGCACCAAGACATTCGTTTTACCGAGTGGAACTTTCACCTCGTCATTCACTTCAAAATTCCTGTGGTTGATCATGGCCATCGGACGCGTCGGTGACCATGTGATGCCATTCAAAACAAGTGTTGCCGGGCCGGATTCAGGCTCGGAGTGGGTTGCGTATATCGGCGGCGGGACAGTTTTAACGGTTTTCGGAGTGTCTAAACGGCGGACCCCGGCAAGGTTGTTGGTTATGAGGTACGCATCCGTTCCGGATTGCATCCAGTCCACAACTTCATTCAAACCAAACTGGTGTTGAGCCTCGATGAACAGATGAATCTGCCCGCGCGTATAGTGGTTGGCGAGAATGTCTGCTTGTGCAACCCGGAGTCCTTGTTGCTCGGCAAACAAATACGACAGCAACTCGCAGAAACCCTCCACGGCGTCTTTGCTGATTTTCTTTCTGCGCGCGGGTTGCACATTTTCGATGATCCAGGTGTGCGCATACTCATGCACACAGGTGGTCATCAAGTTCTCCCGCAATTGTCCCGAGAGGAGACTGATTTCGAAGACGCGCCGGCCGGCTTTGATTTTGGTTTCGGTGCAGCCAAGAGTGTTGGGGCAGGAAAAGTCGTTTCCGATGATCTTGTATAATTCCTGCAACCGGACGCGATCCATAAACTGAACGGTGACATTGGTGGCAGGAATGACAATGAACCGGATGAGTTGGCGATCCAAATCCTCCTTCACTTGATCGCAAATCAGGCCGGCCTCCTTGTCATCCAATATGACCGAACCGATGTCGCGCTTGCAGATAACCCGCCCATCTGGAAGCCTGGTGAAGTCTTTCAACACCGGCAGACCGCACAGATAGCAATTGTCCGGAAGTTTCAGGCAATCCTCGCAAAGAAAGCATCTGGTTCGGTTCAGCTTGTCTTCCCGTGAGAAGACCTTGAAACGTATCTCCCTTTGACAAACCACGCACACGTCGCCCGCTGCGAAAGCCATCTGAGCCACAAAAAAAACGAGGAACAGAAGCACTGCAAACCTGCTTCCTGTTCCTCGTTTTTGACCATCCAAAATCTCGGTCGGCATAGAGTCGTTTGACACCGAGGCCCGCCGCGCTCCGATTCCGGAAAATCAGACGAGCGACTTGACCTTCTTCACGATGGCCGCAGCATCAATGCCGAACTTGGCGAGCAACTCCTCGGCTTTGCCGGAGCGAGGCAGTTCGCGCACGGCCAGCTTGTGAACCTTTACACCATCGCAACTGAGTTCACCTGCAACCGCGTCGCCCAACCCACCATCAGCATAATGATCTTCAACCGTGATGACCACATTGCCGGTCCTGGCCGCAGCGGCTTTGATAACATCCTTGCCGAGCGGCTTGATGCTGTACGCGTCAACGACTGTGATGCCGATGCCTTCCTTGGCGAGCGCGTCCGCGGCCTTGATTGCCTCGTGCAATGTCACGCCTGCTCCGACGACGGTGATCTTGTCGCCTGCATTCTGGCGGACAATTTTCGCGCCGCCCACGGGGAATTTTTCGTCGTTGCCGTAAATCACCGGCGTCTTCGGGCGCGAGGTGCGCAGGAAGAAGATGCCGCGATTCGACGCCATGACTTCGAGCAGTTTCTCAGTACTCACGGCGTCGCTTGGATACAACACCACGCTGCCGGCCACCGCCCGCATCATTGCAAGGTCTTCCAGCGCCATCTGCGACGGGCCGTCTTCACCGATGCTCACACCGACATGGGAACCAACGAGTTTCAGGTTCGCCATCGAAATTCCGGCAACACGGATTTGATCGTAGGCGCGGGCGAAGAACGTCGCGAACGTGGACGCGAACGGCACCTTGCCGCGCGCACCAAAGCCGATCGCCACCGCAACGAGGTTTTGTTCCGCGATGAAACATTCCGTGAACCGTTCGGGGAATTTCTTGAAAAACTTTTCAGCATACGTCGAATTCTTGGTGTCGCCGTCCATCGCGACAATGCGTTGATCCGCTTCGCCGATACGGGCGAGTGCTACACCATAAGCCTCGCGCGTGGCCACCAAGTCTCCGAGTTTGTAGTTGATGGCCGGGTAGCCTGTGGGTGCGGTGAGATCCGGAGCCGGCAGTGCGGCGGGAGCGGGAATCTGAACACCAGACGCAGACTTCGCCGAAGGCTGCAATTCGGCGAGCGCCCTGGCCGCTTCTTCCTTGTTCAGAGGTTTGCCGTGCCAGCCTTCAAGGTCTTGCAGGAATGAAACACCGCCGCCCTTGTAAGTTTTCGCGACGATGCACAGCGGCTTGTCACCGAGTCCGACGCCGCTCAACACTTCGAGAATTTCCTCGATGTCGTGGCCGTCCACTTCCTCAACGCGCCAGCCGAACGCTTTGAAACGGTTCACATAAACCGCGATGTCGTGGCCGAACGCAGTGGCCTGGCTTTGGCCGAGACGGTTTGCGTCCACAATGGCGATGAGATTGTTGAGCTTGTAAATTCCAGCCAGCGATGCGGCTTCCCACACAGCGCCTTCGGCAACTTCGCCGTCGCCCATCAACACGTAGGTGTTGTAATCAAGCTTGTCGAGACGACCGGCGAGCGCGACACCCACGCCGATGCCGAGCCCCTGCCCCAGCGAACCCGTCGCCACATCGGCGAACGGCAGACGCGGCGTGGGATGACCTTCGAGATCGCTGCCGAGGGTGCGCAGCTTCAGGAGTTCTTCGGCAGGGAATAGTCCGGCTTCAGCCCACGCGGCGTAAAGAATCGGCGCGGCATGACCCTTGGAAAGAATGAAACGGTCGTTGTTGTAATGCTTGGGATTCTTCGCGTCGTAACGCATGTGGCCGAAGAAAAGTGCGGCCATCAGGTCAGCCATCGAGCAGCAGGAAGTCGGGTGACCGCTGCCGGCGGCGGTGGTGGCGTTGATGGAGTGGATTCGCAACTGGTTTGCGATCCCTTTCAAAAGTTCGATGTCGGTTTCAATCATTGAGCGCGGAAGGTATCAAGAACGCGTCATCCACGCCAAGGAGTAAAATCTGCGCATAGGTTCCAGAAACCGAAGATAACGCAGGACGCGGCAAAAGTTGTCCGCGCTCCGATCATTCCTGCTTTGGCAATGCATGGCCGGAAACCGAGCAAGCAGGATGCGCGTTGACTGCATTCAAAGTATAAGTCCCCTGCCCCGGACACGCCGGGGATTTTTGTTCGGGGAAATACGGCAGCAAATCCTCCTTCTTCGGCACGGCCTCGCCAGCCTTGTTGTTTTCCAAAGCCCACTGCTGTTTCGCTCCATCAATCTGCCGGAGATTGTTGATGCAGGCGTTGGCAGCAGTCTGCTGCCGGGATTGCTGAACAGTGCCGAGCAATCGTTGGTTTTCGGTTTGCAGTTGTTGCAACTGCTGTTGCTGCTGTTGTTGGACGCCGACAATTGTGGTCTGTGCGGACGAGAGTTGTTTGGCAACCTGTTCCTTCTCCTTGCGAATCATCCCAACCTCGCCGCGCAACCGGATCAATTCCTGGTTGTCCCGGCGCAACCGCTCCAGTTCGTCGGCGGGCAGAACGGTTTTCTTCAGTTCGGCGATTTCGGCACGGAGCGATTCCGTTTCTTGGACCTGCAACTGAAGTTTTGCAAGTTCCGCAGAATTGGTTTTACCGTTTGACCACAACGCACCCGCCACGCCAAGCGCAACAATCGCCACAAGCCACGGGAGAAGGGTTTTCATGTCGTTCCTATGCCCAACGCCAGGCCGCGCGTCAAAGCGAAAATCGAACTACTCGCCACGCTTCAACTGCACAATCGTCGCGCCCCAGCCGCCGAAAAGTTCTCCCGCCAGCGCAAAGGTTTCCACGCGCGGATGCTTTGCGAGAATCGAATGAACCGTGCGACGCAAATTCCCAACACCCTTGCCATGAATGATTCGAACGCGAAAAATTCCCCGGGCTTCACACTCCGCAAGATAATCCGGCACGAGGCTCTTGATCTCGCGCGGTTGGAAGGTGTGCAGATCAAGCACTCCGTCTATCGGGAGTTGAACCGGCTCATTGTCCACGCGCTTATTCAACCACGAACGCGGCGTGGTGAAAACTGAGAAACAAGTGCGATTGGGAGTGGCGGTCAGTCCTGGGAGCGCCGGCATCCTTGCCGGCGAGTTGCTGAGAGCCTGTCTGAAAAAGGAGCGCGGCTGTGTCGAAGACCAGCCGCAGCACGCGGCAAACTCCTCAACGCCCCGAAAATCGAGGTCTGCTGCGGCTGGTCGAAGACGACACAGCCGCGCTCCGGGATTTTCAGACAGGCTCTAATGACCGCTGCGGGACTGACATTCTGAAACACGCCGGCAAGGATGCCGGCGCTCCCAGGCTTCCCGTGCTGACCGTCAAGTCCAGTCGCACCTTCGAGGAATACTGCGTTTGATTTTCCCAACCGTGAACAGGTAGCGTTGCGCACATGAAAATCCGAAAAGCACGACTCGCTGACGCGCCGGTCATCGCGGAGTTCAATCGCAGCCTCGCCTGGGAAACAGAACATCGTCGTCTCATACGCGCGCGCGTGCTTAACGGCGTGAAAGCCTTGCTCAAGGATGCGGTCAAGGGAGTTTACTTCGTTGCAGAACATGACGGCATCATCGTCGGACAATTGCTCATCACCTACGAGTGGAGCGACTGGCGCAACGGAAACTTCTGGTGGATGCAAAGCGTGTTCGTTGCAGAGGAGTTTCGCGGCCAGGGAATTTTCAGCGCGCTGTTTCGCCACGTGCGCAGGCTCGCACAAGCACGAAAAGACGTCTGCGGCCTCCGCCTCTACATGCACGCAGACAACAAGACCGCCGCCCGCGCTTACAAAAAACTCGGCATGGCCCGCCCGCGTTACGAAGTATTCGAGATGGACTTCGCAAATTAAAGAAGTCCGGTGTTTCCATGTTCAAAGTTTCCGTTCGGCGTTGGAATCGTGGAGGTTCACGCCTATACTTTTCCTCGTGAAATCTGAGGCACAGAAGATCGTGACGCAAAACGCGAAGCAGTTGCTCCGCGTTCAGGTTCACTCGGCGTTGAAGAAACTTCCTCCCGAATCCAAAGCCGCAGCCTCAGCGCAGATGCTGACGGCAATCCAATCTCAAACCGCATGGCGGAATGCTCAAGCGATTCTTCTGTTCGGGCCGCTGCCCGACGAACCCGATCTCTGGCCGCTCATCGCACTGGCTTTGGCGGATAAAAAGCAGGTCGCCCTGCCGCGTTTTCACTCCACGGGCGGAAATTATATCGCCGCCGAAGTGCGCAATCCTGCCAGCGACATCCAGACCGGGCAGTTCGGCATTCGTGAGCCACGTCCGACCTGCATCGAGTTTCCGTTAAACCGGCTGGACTTGGCGCTCGTGCCTGGAGTAGCTTTCGACGCTGGCGGCGGGCGGCTTGGCCGGGGAAAAGGATATTATGACCGGTTGCTCGCTGGCGTGCGCGGGACGAAGTGCGGTGTGGCGTTCGATGAACAGATGGTGGACGCCGTGCCGGTCGGGCCGCAGGACATTCGGTTGAATTGCATCTTGACGCCGACGCGCTGGATCGAGACCTGAAAAGCGCGCGGTTCTGAAATGACCTTGGTCTTCAATACTGCCGGAGCGGTTGTGTTCGCTGCGGTTGGCGCGTGCTGTGTCGCGCTGATTCTGCATCTGCGTCACCGTCGCCGTGAAATCGCCCACCAGCGGGAACTCGCATCCGTGCGCGATCAATCCCGGCTCTCCGCACACGAAGAAGCCGCCCGCCTGCGCACCGAACTGGAAAAATCCTTCGACTCCCGCCGCGCTGAAGTCGCCGAGCAGGAACGCCGTGTCACCGAACGCGACACCCTGCTCAACTCGCAGTTCGCCCGTGTGCTCGAAACTGAAAAGGAACTCCGCGAACAGCGCGAGATTCTCGATCGTAAAAGCTCCGGCCTCGAAAGCACCCAGCAGGAATTGATTGACCTCAGCCGCCAGCGCCGCGCCCAGCTCGAAAAGCTTGCGGGCATTTCCACCGCCGACGCCCGCGCGCAATTTCTCAAGGAGATCGAACACGAGGCGCTCGCATCCGCCGCCAATCTCACCCGCCAGATCACCGAGGACGCAAAAACACACGCGGAGGAAAAAGCCCGAAAGGTGATCGCCGTCGCAATCCAACGTTACGCTGGCAACCAGACTCTGCAGAACAGCACGGCCACAATTGCCCTCGAAGGCGCAGACATCAAGGGCCGCATCATTGGCCGCGAAGGCCGCAACATCCGCGCGTTTGAAAACGCCACGGGTGTGACAGTGTTGATTGACGACGAACCGGGCGCGGTGATTCTCTCGGCGTTTGATCCGGTGCGCCGTGAGATCGCGCGCGAAGCGATGCAGCGTTTGATCGCTGACGGCAGAATTCACCCGACGCGCATTGACGAAGTCGTCGCCGCAGTCGCTGCCGAAATGGACGAGACCATCGTGCGCAAAGGCGAACAAGCCGTGTCGGATTGCAGTCTGCCGCCCTTCCATCCAGAACTCGTCAAGTTGCTGGGCAAACTCCATTTCCGCCAGAGCTACGCGCAGAACCTCCTCGCCCACTCCGTCGAAGTGTCGCACATCATGGGATTGCTCGCGTCCGAACTCGGCGTGGACGTGACGCTCGCCAAGCGCGCCGGACTGTTGCACGACATCGGCAAAGCCGTTTCACACGAGGTCGAGGGCCCGCACGCCGTCGTGGGCGCGGACATCGTGAAACGTTGCGGCGAACCCGAGGCCGTCGTCAACGGCGTGGCATCGCACCACAACGACGTGCCACCAGTTGGACCATGGGGAATTCTTGTCAGTGCTGCGGACGCCATCAGCGCATCACGACCCGGCGCGCGCGCCGAGAGCATGACTACCTACCTCAAGCGCGTGGAAGACCTGGAAAAAATCGGCTGTTCATTTCCGGGTGTTGAAAAATGTTTTGCCGTGCAGGCGGGCCGTGAGTTGCGCGTGTTCGTCTCGCCACAGGCCGTCAGCGACGAAACCGCCTTCGGCCTGGCGCGCTCCATTGCGTCCAAGATCGAAGCGGAACTCCAATATCCGGGCCAGATTCGCGTGACGGTGATCAGAGAGATGCGCTGCGTGGAAGTCGCGAAATAAAAAGCCCGCACATCGCGGGCTTTGACTCTGGACCGAAAACTCTGGACTCAGGACTTTTTCAAGCCCGTTCCATGTACTTCCCGGTGCGGGTATCAACCTTGATCTTCTCGCCGGTCTTGATGAACAACGGGGCTTGAACCGTGATGCCGGTTTCGACGGTGATGGCTTTCTGCACGTTGTTGGCGGAGTCGCCACGAACGCCTTCGGGCGCGTCGGTCACGGTGAGGATCACACTGGCCGGGATTTCAACAGTCACGGCCTTGTCGTCCACAAAAGTCACAGTCACCAGACCGTTTTCGACGAGATAGTTTTTCGCGTCGCCCACCAGTTCAGGAACAAGCGTCACGGTTTCGTAGTTTTCCGGGTTGGTGAAGACGAAGTCAGTGCCGTCCTTGTAGCTGAACTCCATTTTCGTGGTCATCATCGGCACGGTCTCGACCTTTTCCGTGGAACTGAAGCGCACATCAGACGATTTGCCGGTGCGGATGCTGCGGAGCGTGGCCTGCACGAAAGCGCGGAGGTTGCCGGGCGTGCGGTGTTGCACATCGAGCACCACGGAGATGTCGCCGTTGTAATTGACTGCTTGGCCGCGGCGGAGGTCGTTTGCTGTAACTGCCATAATCGTCTTTGCTGTTCGGTTGTTGTTGTACCCGGTAAACTGGGAGCGTGGACAATACGCGAGGGACGAATTTGAAAGCAAGCCTGCATTTGGGGTGTTTGGAGGCGATTGAAAGGGTTCGCATCGCGTGCATAGTCGTTGCTAACATCAAGGCATGGCCGTCGCAAGGTTCATGCGATCCGATCAATTTGCCAATGCCGTTGCCTGCGAATGTCGCGTGGCTCGCCGCCAACTGGAGGACTATTTCAACACCCCCATGCAAACAATTCTGTTTCGTTGGGCTGCCTGAATTGCGAATCTAGGTTCGAGTTACTGCGGCGGAAAAGGTGGAGAAAATCCCGCTGATGGTGACGTACGCAGCCGGAAAAATCCTCTCTCAGAGTCGGACGCCAAATCGAATTCCGTTGACCAGCCTGTGTTCGTGTCAAGGACTGGCAAAGTCAGTTGCTGCCAAGCGTCGGTGACCAGATTGGTGCCGCCCTCCAGAAAATAATCCAATCCGGGCGTGTCTTTGCTGAACCAGAGGTTCATCCGATCCGAGTTTGTCCCCGTCGCTGATCGAAGCACAGGTGCCGGGTAAGTGTACTTCAGGAGCAGGTTGCGAATGTCCCCGGCGCGATCACCGTTGGCACCGGTGATCCCCGTCAACGACTTCAAGGCCGAGCGGTATCGCGGCCAGTCACTGCCATCCCCCGCTCCACGGGCGAGATAGTAGAAAAGGTCCGAGGCAAAATCGCCCGCAGCCAGATCATTGACCGCCAGAGGGCGGAAGGAATCATAGTCCAGCATCAAATCGTCGAGAACCAACTGGGCTTCCAAGGCGATCCAGGAGCGTGGATGGCTCATGAGCGCGAGCACACACTCACGCAGAACGGCATCCTTCTCACCAACGGCGACGCGCGTGCGCCAGTCGGAAGCCTGGACGCTGGCGTTGACTTGGTCATTTGGGCCTGCGGGAATGCGCTGGTTTAGCAGCCACACGAGACAATTGGATTTCACCGTGTCAGAGGGAACTTCATGTCCACCCACGAAATACTCGTCATGAATAACGGCCCCGCAGGAAGCAAGATAATTGCTGTCGGGTGCCATAACCCAGTCACCATAATCCGAGAGACCGCGAGCACGGGCCACCAGCAGATTCGTCAGCACGCGATCAATGGTCTGGTAGGTGGGATATCCAGCGCCGCGTCCCAACCAGCCCGCCATCATAAACACGCCAGCCACATGTTGAGCACGGAATCGGCTGAACCCATAGGAGACCAGACCTCCACCGGAAAAGCCGCCTGCGAACTCCGCACTGGGATCGAAGCGCACCCGGTGACGGATGTCGCGAGTGACGGCGTCCGATTCGCGCATCACAATATCCCAACCGTTGTCGTTGTGAGGGCCTGTGATGCCAACGCAGATAATTTTCAGCCGGCTGCAAGTTAACAGCATGTCACCCACCATCCCACCGCCACCGGGGCTGAAGGTATAGATGATGGGCAGCGCGGGGCCGTTGGTTGAGTACGTGGATGGTAGAAATACTTCGTAAACCACCGGCTTCTCCAGGCAGCGCACAACACCCCGCCGATTCGCTGACAAAGGAAACGGCAGCAGATCCGCATAGGCCGGGATCGCACACCAACAGAAGACCGCAACAAGGACACTCCGCACCGCATTCAGGCAGTAGCTTCCGATCCTCACAGCCCGCGAGCGTGATTTTGAGTGGGTCACCCCGAAGTGTTTACACAAACTTGAGTTCATGTTGCTTGTTTCCGCCGCGCCGCGTCAGCACACGTAAACGCAAACCAATGTGAGAGCAAATCGCCGCATAAGCTTTTCCTTTCTCTGTACTGAATTTCCAATGGGTCACCGTGCCTTTGGCGACAGTCCCTTTGTCTCATGGCATTTCGGAGCCGTCAACCATTATCAGGACTCGAAAAAGGGTTCCGGAGTATTTACACAAGGTTGGGGTCATGTTGGTTGCTCCAAGTCCACGACACGTCAGCGCACATAGACGCGCACCGGTCCACAGGCCTCCTCGACGGCGAACGGCACGGCGAGAAATTTTCCCGGCAGAAACATCAGGCCCGGCGCAGCGCCATTCGTCATCATCTGCGCCTTCAAACGGAAGTAGCTTTGCGGAGCGTTGCTGATGGCCACGTCAAACCTGCCGCGTCCGTCCGGCACGGTCGGCGTCGCGGAATCGGCGAGAGTCTGCCACACGCCTCCCGCCAGATCAGAGCGCGACTGCAACTGGTAGCTTCGATCTGCGTGCAACGGCCAGAACGTGACGCCCACAGCGTTGCTGCCGGTTGATTCGTTCCAAAACGCAAGACGCGAGTTGGAATCCACGGGCGACGTGCCGAGCACGTATTCCTGCGCCGTCGGATAATTGTCGCCGTCCGGATCCAGCGAGACATCCACCGCGCCGCCGAAGAAGAAGTCCCGCCACCATTGCGGCACCGCCGCGCCGGTCGGGAAATCCTGCGCCTCGACATAAACGAACCGCACCGCATCCGCGAGCACAACGGACGGCCCGGCGTTGTTGGAAAGGCGGACGAACCCGTTTGTGCCTTTTGCGAACTCGACTCCGCCCGCGATCAATCGCCATGCCCCGCTGCCGCTCTGCTGGTTGACGAGCACGTTGGTTGAGCCGCCGTTGTAGGAGACGAGATACGGCGCGTCCGTGGCGCGATTGCTGCCCTGTGGATACCAGACGTAAACATCATACTTGCCGGGCGTGACAATGTTTGGACGCCACGTCGCCGTCGCCGTGGCCGCACCACTGACGCTTGTGGCGAATTGATAATTGGTCGAGAACTTGTCCGTCGAACTTGTTCCCTCCGTCCATGAGCCGGTGAATGTTGCCGACGGGTTGTCCATGACGTTCGTGCCCGGCGTGGCGAACTGATAAACGCCGGAGACGTAAGTGTTCGTACCGGCGACCGCGAGAGTCTGAAAACTGTATCGCGTGTCCGGTGACAATCCCGTGATGAGGACGACGTGATTTGTCACGAGCGCGGGATCGAACACCGAGTTCGCGCTGAAACTGCTCTGCCCGCCAGATGCGAGCGCCGACGCGCCCAGGATTGCGACGGGTGCGACATCAAACTGCACCTGGCTGCTCGACGGCACGGTGGTGCTCCATGAAATCAACGCGCTGCGGATTCCCGGCGTTGCCCGGACATTGCTCAAATACGGCGAGTCCTGCAACGTCAGCAAAGCATTGGAACTCGTCGCTGTGCCGAGCGCGTTCGACACCACAACACTGTAAAATCCCACCTGCTCCGGTTGCACCGCGTCGAGTGCGTAGCTGCTGTTGGTGGCGTTGTTGATGACACCGCCGTTGAAATGCCATTGGTAATTCAGGGGTGCCGCGCCAACCACCGCCACTGAAAACGAGGCGGCGTTGCCTTCATAAACAGAAACATTCTGAGGTTGCGAACCGATGATCGGCGCGCCATTCGGCACAACGATGCTCAACACCGCCGCCGCGCTCGTCACCACACCCGAGGCGTTGCTGGCCAACACAGAGTAGCTGCCCGCCTGGTTGGCTTGAACATTCATCAAGGTGAGATCGCCGCCCGTTGCCCCGGGAAGATTCGTGCCGTTGAAGCGCCACTGAAACTGGAGTTGCGATCCTGTGATGACCGGCGCGAACGCGGCGGCGAGCCCCTGCGTCGTGGACAGGTTCGACGGCGACTGCACAATGAGCGGCGGATAATTGTTCGTCGGCGTCAGCAGCCCCGTGCCGTCAAGGATGAACATGCCGCTCTGGATGTCGCTCAACAAAAGTTTGTCGAAACCCAGATTCGGAAACACGCCCCAGTTACCCTGATACGAACTTGTTTTCGCGCCGGGAAACGTGTCGAAGAAGCCCACGCGCACGGGCCGCGTGCGATCCGAGATGTCGAACACCTGAATCCCGTTTTGATACCAGCTCACGAAAAGAAAATTGCTCACGACCACGGGATTGTGCGGGATGTCATCCTCCAGCCCCATGCTCGCTGGAGCAAGGGTGACGAACGGCACGGGATTCGTCGGAATGGCGGCGGGGTTGGAGATGTCGTAGAACTTCACCTCGCCTCCCGGTGTTTCGCGGCAGACGATGAGCGTATTTCCATCCGGCGTTGGCCAACTGCTGTGCGAGTTGTAGCCTGAATAAACCCGCCCGAGCCACGCGGCAGGTTGCGATCCAATCGCCGTCACGTCCCAGATGTCTGTCTGGCCGGACGACGCTGGGTTGCCGTTGTCATTTCCGCCCCAGCCGGAAGTAAAGAGCAACGTCTGCGCGCCTTTGTTGCGCACAGTCATCTGATGCACCTTCGTCGTGTTGGTTGTCACAATGTCACGCAAATAAACCGGCGTGACCGGGTTGGTCACGCTGAAGACCTTCACCGTCACCGTGCCGGCGACATGTGCGGCCTCGTAGAGAAAATCGCGCTCAAGAAAAATCGTATGCACGCGATCAAAGCCATTGCCGCTGGATGAACTGATGCGGGTCAGCAGCACCGGCGAGGCCGGATTCGTTAACGATACGACGTGCAATCCGCCGCTGCTCCAACTGCCGAAGTACCCGATCTGATTTCGCACCGCGCCCAACTCGAACTGGTTTTGTGACGTCGGACCCGGGCTATAGACGCTCAACAAAACAGGCGCGGCGGGATTTGTGATCGTGAAAATGCCGACGCCGTAATTGTATGTGCTGTAACCCAGCCACACGCCGAGACACGCCAGATTGTTCTCCGCCCAAACGTCGCCATAGGAAAGCGGATTGGCGGAAGGCCTGGTCTTGCTGACAAGTTGCAGATTGAGGTTGGTGGGTGATTGCGCGCGGGACACTGCGGCGGTTGTTACGATTGCGCACGCAAGACCGCAGCGCAGAACAACCGGCAACACAAGTTTCAAGAAACAACGCATGGCAATTGGACGAATCATTGTATAGCCCAACCTGCGCCCCGCGACAATCTGGATTTCTCTCGCACACCATCGCTAACGCGAAAAAACATCTGTGAACATGTGACGCGGAAGTAAATTGAGTCTCCGACAAATTTTCTCTAGGCAGACAGCCTTGGCCCGCTAAACTCCAGCGCATGGAAAAAGTGCGACTCGGCATCATCGGCATGGGCAATATCGGAAAGTACCACGCCGATTATCTCACGAACAAAAAGGTCAGCCGCTGTGAACTCGTTGCCGTGTGCGATGCCGTGGCACCGCTCGACCGCTACAAGCCGCTGAAAACTTTCACCGACGGCGAAGCGCTCATCAAATCCGGCGACGTGGACGCCGTCATTGTTGCCACGCCGCATTTTCAACACACCACACTCGGCATCGTGGCGCTTGAAGCAGGCGTTCATGCAATGATTGAGAAGCCGATTTCATCCCACAAGGCCGACGCAGAGCGGCTCATCGCTGCGAGCAAGAAACATCCGAAGGTCGTTTTCGGCGGCATGTTTCAGATGCGCACCGAGCCGCGCTACAAGAAGGTGCAAAAGCTGATTCAAAGCGGCGATCTCGGCAAAGTCGTTCGCGTGAACTGGATCAATACCGACTGGTTTCGCACCGAGGCCTACTACGCGAGCGGTGGTTGGCGCGCGACGTGGAAGGGTGAAGGCGGCGGCGTGCTCCTCAATCAATGCCTTCACAATCTCGACACGATGCAATGGCTCGTGGGAATGCCGAATCGGGTGCGCGGCTTCTGCCAGTTGGGCCGCTTTCACCAGATTGAAGTCGAGGACAACGTGTCGGCCTACATGGAATGGGCCAACGGCGCCACGGGCGTGTTCGTAAGTTCCACCGGCGAGGCGCCGGGCACAAACCGTTTTGAAATTGTCGGCTCACGCGGCACGGTGGTCATGGAGAACAACAAAATTCATTTCACGCGCAATGAGGCGGACATGATCGAGTTCAGCCAGACCTCGAAACAGGGTTTTGTGAAGCCGGAAGTGTGGAACGTGGAGATTCCATTTGAGAATGCCGTCATTCCACACTCCATCATCATCCAAAATTTCGTGAATGCCATCCTGGACGGCGAATCGCTCATCGTACCAGGAGCGGAAGGCATTCAATCCGTCGAACTGGCCAACGCGATGGTGTTTTCCTCACTGACCGGAGACACGCTGGAATTGCCGATGAGCGGCGCGGCGTGGGAGAAAAAGCTGAACCAACTGATCGCAGAGTCGAAACTGGAGAAGAAAGTGGTGCAGGTGGAGGCAACAGATTTCGCAAGTTCATTCCGTAAATGAAGCTGGCGGTGGCCTGTGCCGGGTGCTTATTCTCCCCACGCATGTCCGACGAAACCAAACAGCAGACGCTGCCCGAGGATGCCGCAATCAGCGCGGCACGCGCCTTAAAATTTGTTGAGGCCTTCATCCGCGAACCTTTCAAGGTCGGCGCTCTCTGGCCCAGCTCGGCGGCGTTATCACGGGCGGTGGTGGAGAGTTGCAATTTCGAGCGCCACGACACGGTCGTGGAACTTGGGCCGGGCACGGGAAACTTCACTGAGCTTTTGCTCGAACGGCTGGATGGACGCGGCCGCCTCGTCGCGATGGAGATCAGCCCAACGAACATTGA
Organism: Verrucomicrobiota bacterium; assembly: GCA_013140495.1. Classification (GTDB taxonomy): domain Bacteria; phylum Verrucomicrobiota; class Verrucomicrobiia; order Limisphaerales; family JADLHS01; genus JADLHS01. The sequence continues at coordinate 6,754 of JABFSR010000219.1, read as the reverse complement.
CGTGCTGCGCCGCCGCTTCTCGCCGTGCGAAATCATCCATGACTCCGCTGAGCACCTGTTGCGCTATGTCAAACCGCACGGCGCTCGTTGCGTCATCAGCGGCTTGGCCTGGGGCAACATGCTGCCGTCATTGCAGGATCGGATCATGAAAGCCATCGTGAGTTCGCTCGCACCGGGCGGACAATTTGTTGCGTTCGCCTACAGCCACGCCCGGTGGTTTCCCACCACGCTCCGCTTCCGCAAACTGATGTTCCGCGAATTCAGCCGGGTCGAAACCACGCCGATCATCTGGCGCAATCTGCCCCCGGCCTACGTGTACCGCTGCTGGCGGAATTGAGGATTCAACCAGACTGCCGCGTTCATGCTGATGCATCGCAAAGAAGTTGAAGCGCATGAAATGCAAAATGAGCGTCCATCAGCTCCCGCCTTTGTAGGGTTGCCGTAACCACATCCAACAGCAATAGCACTCCATGTCCGAAACGCCAAAGCTCACTTCCAAGAATCCACTATATGAGCGGTGGCGCTGGCAGGTTTTTTCGATCACATGGCTTGCATACGCGGGATTCTACCTGACCCGCAAGGCATTCTCTGTCGCCAAGAATGAATTGAAGAAGCCCGAGATCATGGGCCTGACCAAGGCTGACATGTCGTGGATTGACGGCGCAAACTCCGTTGCCTACGCGTTGGGTCAATTCCTCTGGGGGCCTCTGGGTGATAAATTTGGCCCGCGCATCATCGTTCTAGCGGGGATGCTCGCCTCCGTGACAGTTGCGCTGTTGATGGGTTTGTCCTCAACCGTCCTCTGGATGGGTGTTCTGTTCGCGCTCCAAGGTTTGTGCCAGTCCAGCGGATGGGCTCCGTTGACCAAGAACGTGGGAGAATTCTTCTCGCGCCGCGAACGCGGAAGCATCATGGGATTCTGGTGTACGAATTACGCGCTCGGCGGATTCCTTGCCTCCACCCTGGCGGCTTGGGCGGCCCAGAAATTCGGCTGGCGATATGCCTTCTTCGTGCCCGCGGGTGGATTGCTTGTGATCTGGTTTCTCTTCCTGTTGTTTCAACGCAACCGTCCGGAAGATGTCGGACTCCCCTCGATTGAAAAGTATCACGGAGAAGGCGAAGAAGTGATCAATGCAGAGGAAACACCAGCTTCGGAGCCTGAAGGTTCATGGAAGATCGTCATGGAAGTGCTTCGCAACAAAATGGTGTGGCTGCTGGCTGCGGTTTACTTTGTGATCAAACCAACCCGCTACCTGATGCTTTACTGGTCGCCGGTTTACATCAACGAACTTCTCGGCACGAGCACGGCAACATCTGGACTTCTCGGCAGCTTGTTTGATCTGGCCGGACCGTTGGGCAGTCTCGTTGGAGGATTGGTTTCCGACCGGTTGTTCAAATCGAAGCGTATGCCGGTCTGTGTGATTGCATTGTTCATACTCGCCATGTTGATGGTTGGGTTTCGATTCATTCCCGCGACCCGGATGGCGGTTGGTGCCGGCATGTTTGCAATCGGATTTCTCATCTTCATTCCGGACACCCTCATCTCAGGTGCCGCAGCAATGGACTTCGGGACCAAGAAAGGCGCTTCCACCGCCGGCGGCGTCATCAACGGTTTCGGATCCATGGGACAGATCATCGGGGTCACTCTGCCGGGTTGGGCGGACAAATTGGTGGGCCAGGGCCATGACATTTGGAATCCAATTTTTCTGTGGCTGGGTGTGTCGCTTGCGCTGGGTGGTCTGCTCATGTTGCCACAGTGGAACCGACTGCCTCCTACCGCTCCGGCAAAATCCTGAACCAAGATGGCACGAAGTAGAATGGAAGAACTTCCGTTCGTTGATCCGTAAGCTTGTTATGAAAATATACAGCACCACCAAAACCAGCGTTGGACTGCGATGTGTTTCGCACATCCCGCTGTCGGCCTTGCTCGCCATTCTGGTCACTGATCCCTGTTGGGGCGACAACACGAAACTGGCAGCGCGGCCAGGGTCGTTGCGTTTCGTCGAGAATCGCTCACCTGCCGGCATATCGGCGCGCATCCTCAATGGCGAAAGACCGGTCTTCGAAGGCATCACCAAAGACGCCAGCTTGCTGGTGGTCCAACCGACTGGCCGCACAGCAATCAGTTATCCAGAGTCAAAGTGGCAGGACGGAAAACTAACTCTGCTGGGTGCAAGCACCAATGGTCTCACGTTTTCGGAATCGTTCCGAAATGTCACCGCTGACCTGATTGAGCGCACGGTCACTGTCACCGCCACGTCCGACCAGCGGTACTATCTCGACCTGGGCTGGTCCGTTGCGGTCGAGGGCGGCTACTATTCCTTCATTGGCAAAGAGGAGGCCACCAAGGCTTACACGCCAACTTGCGCCGGGCCGGAATTCGGCGGCGGCTCGTATCAGACATTCCCCTTTCTGGGTTGTCGCTCAAGCAACACACTCTATGGAATCGTCGGCGATTCTCCCGGGCTTTGGGAGAACCGGTGCTTCTTTCGCTTCGATTTGGAGAAAAGAGTTTTCTCGCTCGCGAACGGCGATGGCAGTGCCCGCCGCGTCATCACCATCCCGCGCGCCGTGGACGCCACCACGGTTTACCGCACCTCCTTCGATGGCTGGCAACACATTGAGATCGGGCAGACACAGACCTGGAAAACCTGGATTTTCGCCTCGCCGGTGAAAACTCTTTACGATATCCAACTGGCCGCGCATCTGGCGCTCGCCAACGCGAAAGGCTTCAACCAGTCGGGTCTCGAAGCCATTCTGCGAAATACTTCGTATTTGCTGCTGCGACGAAATCTTCTACGCACGGAGAGTGATCACTTGTTCATCTCCGGCGTGGGCTACGGTTGGAAGCAGTGGGTCAGCGATGGATTCTGGATGAGCCGTGGATTGGACGATCCAGCTTACGACGCGCAGGCGCACGCCGCCGTTTTTTTCGAGCGCATCAACTATGAAGACAATGCCCAGTACTATCTGATCTGGTCGGCAATCGTAAAACGCGCCGGTGGTGAATTGGACATGCGCACGGTCGGTCGGGCCTATCGCTTCATCCGGGAGCAGGAACGTGATGGACTGTTTATTCCCCCACGGTTGATCGCTGACAAGCCGATCATGAAAACCTACCACGATCAGCTCCCGTATGATGACGACGATGCGCCCTCCTCGAATCAAGGCTTCCATTGCGGAGCGTTGCTCGCGGCAAAGGAATTGGGATTCCCTGTAACTGACGAGGACATCGAAAAAGCAATCGCAGGCTACCGGCGCATGTTCAATGAACAAGGCAGCTATTTCGCCACGAGCCTGAAGCAGCAGAATCATGTTGGGCAGGATGCACTTTACGGCGAAGTCCTGACGTTCGCGGTGTTTGGCCGACGATTGTTACCGGACGACATGATACGCCGTCACCTGGAAACCTCGGTTCGTATCCAAACGCCGTACGGCATGCGGGTCATCTCGAACCCAGACGGCAGTCTGCTGGAAGGCCACAGCGGCACTTACGTTTTCGGCGGCTCATGGTTTCTCAATGACGGTGCGAACTACCTGGACGGGTTGATCCACGGCATGGACCCGAAGTGGGTGGACGAACGCCTGCTCTGGCGGTTGGGCAAGGAACTCATCTACATGCCCGCATTCCACGAATCTTTGAACACAGTCAAAGGCCTGCCACACGGTCATCACTTGTATAGTTGGAACTCCGGTTTTTGGTGGCTGCGCCGCGAGGTTCGGAAGCAGTTGAAACTGTCGGGGCCGGATCCTCTGGAAGCACAACTGGATGAAGAACTCGGTGTGGTTCGCCAGAACGGATTTCTACAACTGAAGCCTGAAAAAGCCCGCCTTCGACCGAAGGATTAAACCCGGAGAGCTTTGACGAAAGGCTCTTCCATCGGCGAAATTCTGGACCTTGAAAATACTTCCCAAGGTTGCGAATCAGCCAGCACCCAATCGTTTGCTCAAAACAGACAACTGCCGCGCAGCGACGCGCATTTCAGATGGCAATCGCGTTTTTTGCCGGGCGAATGCGTCGAGGTCAGGCACAAAGTCTGGCCGCGCAACTTTGCTGATGGCCTGTAACATCCATCCACCTGTCCCGTTGCTACGCATGAGCCGGCTAATTTGCCGGCGATGATCCGACTTCTCCAGACGCGCAATCCATAGCCGGTTCTGACTGAAGTTCAGCATGGCGATGTCACCGGGACTGTCACCAATGCAGAGATACGGTGAACAGCCTATTGCATCGAAGATGCAGGCAACTTTCCCCGAGTAGATGGGCGCGGGCAATTGAAGCCGGCTGGTGAGCCGGTAGTTGCCAATGACTTTGGGGTCGAGCGCGGCATAGCGGGGATTTTGCGTCACGAGCAATGCGTCCTTGTAAAGATGGTCGTGCCGATCCTTCATCAAGGTCGAGACGCCGATGACGTGATCCGGGCACAGGCCGACGCGTACCCCGTGCTGTCGCAGCTTCGGATTTAATTCGCTCTGCACCATGCAACGAACTCCCCAGACGTTGGTGGCGGATACAATCCAGACATCAAATCGGTTTCGGATCAGTGCGGCGACAAGCTCAACCATCTCCGGATAAAACGTCGGCACCAGAAAACGCGCCTTCCCAGGGGCGACCTCGATATAGCCGGGCGAGGGCAATCGGGAGAGTTCGCAAATTTTCTGCGTCGCATCAACCACATCCGAAACGCGCAATCCCTCAAGCACCTCAATGGCCCAGGCATAACCGGTGGCCATGGGAGTCGGATCAAGGTCGCCGTGTGCAGTGGGTGATAAAAACGCCTCGTAGTATTCGGTGATGTCGGCGCTTCCCAACAAAGTTCGCCGCCCCTTGCCGGGCAAACGAAACGACGGACTAAGCGTTGCTGCGATTTGCGCGGCTGTCAGTTTCCCGGTTCGCGCGAGCACCGCGAGTGTCGCCTCCTGAAGATCTCCAGCCACGAGCGTGTTGTCGAAATCGAAAACAACCGGCAGGTTCTTGTTCGCGCCGCGATCAATCAGCCGCTCCAACGCACGGCGGGTCTTCTCATTCCAGCCAGGTGACAACAACCGGCAATTGCCACTGCTCCTTCTTGCTGACTTCTTCCGCGATGCGGAGTTCACTCGTTTTGTCATGGCAAATGATCCAGGTCACCACAACTAGATTTGCTCAAAGTAACGGCGACGTTCCCAATCCGTCACCGCGCTTTCAAACGCCTGAACTTCCAGCCGCGCCGTGTGAACATAGAAATCCACCACGCGGTCACCAAGCGCTTTGCGAGCGAGCTTGCTGCGATCAAGGCGGTCTGCCGCTTCGCGCAGTGTCGTGGGCAGCGCGGGCAGTTTGGCGTCCATGTAGGCGTTGCCGACGTATTCCGGGCCGCAATCAAGTTGCTCTTCTACGCCTGCCATGCCCGCAGCCATCATCGCCGCGAATGCCAGATACGGATTCGCGTCCGCGCCCGGCATCCGGTTTTCGATGCGGAAGGAATTCCCGTGGCCGACCACACGGAAGCCCACCGTCCGGTTGTCGCCCGACCACGCCATTTTTGTCGGCGCCCAACTTGCCGATTGATAACGCTTGTAGGAATTGATCGTTGGCGCAAAGAGGCAACCGAGTTCGGGCGCGTATTTCATCAAGCCGCCGAGAAATTGGCGAAAGCATTTTGAGCCGCCAGACTTGCCGTCCCAGAAAAGATTTTTGCCCCCGCGCCACAGGCTGATGTGAATGTGGCAACTGCTGCCCACCTCGGTGTGCCACGGTTTGGCCATGAACGTGATGGCCTTGCCCTGCTGCGCGGCGATCTCCTTGATGCCTTGCTTGAACAGGACATGCATGTCCGCCATCGCCAGCGGCGCGTCGTAAACAAAATTGATTTCATGCTGCCCGCGACCCCATTCGCCCTTGCTGGATTCAATCGGCACGCGGGCGGCGGCCATGGAGTTGCGCGCGACCCGCATGAGTGCTTCGTCGCGCGTGGGTTGCATCGTGTGGTAATCAATGCGGTAATCGCTCGAAGGCGTGAGGTTGCGATAATCACCCGTGAAAGCGTCGTGGTAGCTTTGATTGAACAGGAAGAATTCCAATTCGCTGGCCACGGCGGCAGTCATGCCTTTCTTTGCCAACGCATCAATCTGCTGGCGCAGGACGGAACGCGGCGCCTCGGCGACCCGTTTCCCGTCCGCCTGCAACGAATCACAAATGACCAACGCAGTTCCGGTCTGCCAGGGCAGCACGCGCAGCGTGGAAAAGTCCGGACGCATTTCGAAATCGCCGAACCCCTTGTCCCAGTTGGCGAGTTGAAAGCCATCGAGCGGATCCATCTCGATGTTCACCGTCAGGAGATAACTGCAACCGTGCGTGCCGTGCTGGGCGTGCTTGCGGAAAAATTCTCCAGTGCAACGCTTGCCGACCAGTCGCCCGAAGACATCGGGAAACGCGACGATGACGGTATCAATTTCGCCTCGTTTGATTTTCGTGAGTAGGGTTTGAAGATTCATGGGTATGTGAAACGTGATGCGTGAAACGTGAAATCACTCCGCCACGTAAATGTTTTTCAGTTCGGTGTAGCCTTCCATAGCTGCCATGCCGAGATCGCGGCCAATACCGCTTTGCTTGAATCCTCCGAACGGCGCTTCGACATGGACGCTGCTGTGCGAGTTGATGCTCAACACGCCACTCTCTACGCGGCGGGCCACACGCAAGGCCCGGCGCAAATCATTCGTCCAGATGGAGCCGCTCAGGCCGAACGGCGACGCGTTGACTTCCCGAAGCATC
>JABFSR010000092.1 GCA_013140495.1 Verrucomicrobiota bacterium | reverse complement strand
TCTTTGCTCTAACGTTCGGAAGGATGGTGAGCGTTGGGCAGGAAATGTTCAATGCTGAAACTCGCACGAATACAATTCAGGCCGGAGCAAAGAAATCCACTCCGGCCTGTTGATTTGTCGAAACGATCCCGACGTTTACTTGTCCTCGGGAATCCGCATCCCGTAGAACGAGCGATAGACGAACACCAGTGCCACGATGAAGAAGAACGCACCGATGCCGGTCTTCACCGCTTGGTCTTTCATCGTCACGGCTATTTCGACGGCGAGCAGACCGAACAGCGTGGTGAACTTGATCACCGGGTTCATCGCCACGGAACTCGTGTCTTTGAAGGGATCACCGACGGTGTCTCCGACGACGGTGGCGGCGTGCAGGTCTGTTCCCTTTTGGCGCATGTCAACTTCAACAATCTTCTTGGCGTTGTCCCACGCGCCACCCGCATTCGCCATGAAGATGGCTTGGAACAAACCGAAGAACGCGATGCCGATCAGATAACCAATAAAGAAGTAAGGATTGAAGAACGGCAGTGCGAGCGCGAAACAGAACACAACGATAAAGATGTTCCACATGCCTTTCTGCGCATAGACGGTGCAGATGCGGACGACTTCCTTCGAGTCTTTCTCGGAGGCCGTGGTGGCATCGAGCTTCATGTTCTCCTTGATGTAAACCACCGCGCGGTATGCGCCGGTGACGACCGCTTGACAGGAAGCGCCGGTGAACCAGTAGATCACCGAACCGCCCATGACGATGCCGAGGATGATTTCAGGCTGCACGATGGAGAGCTTGGCCACCACGCCGCCGAACATGTTTTCGAGGAGCATGATGATGCCGAACACCATCGTTGTTGCGCCAACGACCGCCGTGCCGATGAGCACAGGCTTGGCAGTGGCTTTGAAGGTGTTGCCCGCGCCGTCGCCTTTTTCCAGTTGATACTTGGCGTTTTCGAAGTCGGGCTCGAAACCGAAGTCGCGCTTGATCTGTTCCGCAGCGCGCTTCTTGTCGTCGGCGCTGTGGCCTTCGATCTGGCTTAATTCATAGACGGATTGGGCGTTGTCCGTGACCGGACCATAGCTGTCCACAGCAATCGTCACCGGGCCCATGCCGAGGAAGCCGAAGGCCACGAGGCCGAACGCGAAGATCGGCGCGGCGAATTGGAACTGCATGGGCATGATGGCCATCAAGGCGGCATTCGTGGAGAACTGCCATGCCGCAAACATGAGCACCATGATGATGAGCCCCATCCAGAACGCGGAGAAGTTGCCGGCGACGAAGCCAGACAGGATGTTCAGCGAAGCGCCGCCGTGCTTGGAGCAATTGGTCACTTCGCGAACGTGGCGCGAGGTGGTGCTCACGAAGATCTTTGTGAATTCTGGAATCAGCGCGCCCGCCACCGTGCCGCAACTGATGATGGCCGACAGCACCCACCAAAGCGCGGGTTGCGCCACGCCGTTGAAGGAGAAGTCGCCAAGCAGGAATTTACTTGCGACGAACGTGATGGCGATGGACACCGCCGAGGTGATCCAGACGAGATGCGTCAGCGGGGCTTCAAAGTCGAAGTCTTTCTTGCCGCCGAACATGGCCTTGCTGATGATTTCATTGAGGAAATAGGACGCCAGCGAAGTCACAATCATCAGCGCGCGCATGACGAACAACCAGATGATCAGCGTGGCGCACACCGTCGGGCTGGCTGCCAGCGCCAAGGCCAGGAATGCGATCAAAGCCACGCCGGTCACCCCGTAAGTCTCAAAACCGTCTGCGGTCGGGCCGACGGAATCGCCCGCGTTGTCGCCGGTGCAATCCGCGATGACGCCGGGATTCTTCGGATCATCTTCGGGGAGTTTGAAGACGATCTTCATCAAGTCCGAGCCGATGTCGGCGATCTTGGTGAAGATGCCGCCGCAGATGCGCAGCACCGACGCGCCGAGCGATTCGCCGATGGCGAAGCCGATGAAGCACGGGCCGACGAGTTCGCGCGGCAGGAACATCAGGATGCAGATCATGAAGAACAGTTCCACCGCGACCAGCAGCAGGCCAATGCTCATGCCGGAGCGGAGCGGGATGCAGAGCGTGGCGAAGGCGTTGCCCTTGAGCGCGGAGAAGGCGGTGCGGGAGTTGGAGATGGTGTTGATGCGGATGCCGAACCACGCGACGCCGTAGCTGCCGAGGATGCCGAGGACGGAGGCCAGCAGGATGACGAGCACATGGCCCGCCGTGTTGTGCTGGAGGAATCCGAAATACGCGATCATGCAGACCGCGATGAGCGTCCAGAGGATGGCGAGCAGCTTGCCCTGAGTGAGCAGATAGGTTTTGCAGGTCTCGTAGATGCTGTGCGAAACCTTGGCCATGCTGTCGTGGACGGGCAGCGCCTTGGTTTGCCAGTATTGCACGAGGCCGAACAACGCGCCGACGGCACAGACCGCGATGCCGAGCATCATCAGCGTGTGGCCGCTGACGCCGCCAAGGCCGTCAAACTTCACGGTGCTCAGGTCGGGAATATGGATGTCGGCTTCGCTGGCGCTCGCACAAAACGACAGCCCGAAGGTGAACAGGAGGGAGAGGATCAGCAATCTGATGGTTTTTATTTTCATGGTTGCCCGGCGAATATGTAAAACGCCCGCAGAGAAGCCAATCCATTTTTTGCGAGAAGCTGGCACTGATTTGCCAATTTTAATTGTCTGAGGCGGCAATTGCGGATAGATGCGTCGGGCATAACGGTCATGTAAATGGCTTGATTCATCGTCCAAAGACGGCATTTTGAGGCTCGATTTTTCGGAATCAAAAACATGAAGGGAATCATTCTTGCAGGCGGCGCGGGTTCAAGGCTTTATCCGCTCACGCTTGTGGCGAGCAAACAACTCCAACCGGTTTATGACAAACCGATGGTTTATTATCCGCTCACCACGCTCATTGAGGGCGGCATCCGCGAGTTCTGCCTCATCTCCACACCGCATGACCTGCCCCGCTTCAGGCAATTGCTTGGAGACGGTTCGCGCTTCGGCGTGACGATTGATTATCGTGAGCAGGAAAAGCCCGCCGGCATCGCGCAGGCGTTTCTCATCGCCGAGTCATTCATAGGCAAGGACAGCGTGACGCTGATCCTCGGCGACAATATTTTTTACGGCGGCGACGCATTTGGGCGCGCATTTGGCGAATTCAAAAGCGGCGCTACCATTTTCGGCTATCACGTGAATGACCCTGAACGTTACGGCGTGGTGGAATTCGACGCGAACGGCCAGGCCATTTCCATCGAGGAAAAGCCGAAACAGCCAAAGAGCAATTACGCCGTGCCCGGTCTTTACATCTACGACAACACGGTGCTGGACATTGTGAAAAATCAGAAGCCATCCGCGCGCGGCGAACTGGAGATCACCGACGTTAACGTCTCATATCTCAAGCGCGGCCAGTTGCGCGTGCAACGGCTCACGCGTGGTTTCGCATGGCTTGACGCCGGCACGAGCAGCAGCCTTCACGAGGCCAGCGCTTATGTTCAAACGATTGAAAAGCGCGCCGGCGTAAAAATCGGTTGCCCCGAGGAAGCATCGTTCCGCGCGGGAATCATGTCATTGGCGCAACTTGAAGAGACTACAGACAAAATGCCCAACTGCGAATACCGCGCGTATCTCAACGACGTAGTTGCGGAAGCAAAACGACTCAAGAACCAAAAATGATCCTTCTTCTAGGCGGCACAGGTTACATCGGCCAGGCTTTTGCCCTGGAACTTGAACGGCGCAAGAAACCCTTCGTCTCGCTCTCGCGGCGCGAGGTGGATTACACGCGATTCGACAAACTGCTGGGTTTTCTCAAGTCGCGGAAACCGTTGTTCGTCATCAATGCGGCGGGTTATACCGGCAAACCCAACGTGGATGCGTGCGAAACCGCCAAGGCCGACACGCTCGCCGGCAACACACTTTTGCCCCAGACCATTGCCCACGCCTGCGCCGCAATGAACATCCCTTGGGGACACGTCTCCTCGGGTTGCATCTACTCCGGCGCGAAGGTCAGAATCGGTGGCGAAGTACGTGCGGAGAAGGACATGACCAAACTGGAACTCCGCGCGCTGGTCGAGAAGTCGCCAGAAAATATTCTGGGCTTCACCGAAACTGACACTCCGAATTTTTCATTCCGCGACGGCCCTTGCAGTTTTTACAGCGGCACCAAGGCACTTGGAGAAGAGGCCATGAGCGGCATTGGCCAAAGCTACGTCTGGCGGCTGCGGATTCCTTTTGATGAATTCGACAGCGGACGGAATTATCTGAGCAAGGTGCAGCGTTACATCAAGGCATACGACAACGTGAATTCCATTTCGCACCGCGCCGACTACGCCAAAGCCTGCCTCGACACCTGGGAATTGCGAGCACCGTTTGGCATATACAACGTCACCAACCCGGGTTTCGTCACCACGCGTCAGGTCATCGGTATGATTCAGAAAACGATCAATCCCGGAAAGCACTTCGAGTTCTGGGCCAGCGACGAGGAATTTTACAAGGTCGCCGCCAAGACGCCGCGCTCGAATTGCGTGATGGACGTGACCAAGTTGCTCGGTGTTGGCGTAAAGATTCGTCCGGTCATTGAAGCGCTCGAAGATTCGCTGAAGAATTGGAAGCCGGAGAAATGAACAACCAAGGAACAAAGAAGCGAAGTTTTGAGATGGATTTGCTGGCCTGGAAAAAAGTTCCCGTTCCGGACGTTCCTCGGTCACGGGAAGAAATCATTACTTAGTTCCTTTGTTACTTTGTTGTTAATTTAACCATGAACCTACTCATCACCGGCGGTGCAGGCTTTATCGGCTCAAACCTCATCCAGCACATCATTGGCAAGAGCGAGATCAAGAAGCTCGTCAATTTGGACTGCCTCACATACGCAGGCCATCCGGCCAACCTGGAATTGGTCTCCAAAAATCCAAAATACATTTTCGAGAAGGTGGATTTGCGCGACAAGGCCGCGACACTCCGCGTTGTAGAGCAACATGGCATCACCCACGTCATGCACCTTGCCGCGGAATCGCACGTGGATCGCTCCATCACAGGTCCAGGTGATTTCATCAGCACCAACATCGTCGGAACGTTCAACCTGCTCGAAGCCTGTCGCGGTTACTGGAACGGCAAGTTCGACGACAAACGATTCCTTCACGTCTCGACCGACGAGGTCTATGGTTCACTCGGTGCAACGGGCTATTTCACCGAGACCACGCCCTACGCCCCGAACTCGCCCTACTCCGCCAGCAAGGCATCGAGCGACATGATCGTCCGCGCCTACCATCACACCTACGGCCTCAACACCGTCATCACTAACTGCTCGAACAACTACGGGCCGTTTCAATTTCCGGAGAAGCTCATCCCCGTTGTCATCCAGAATTGTCTCTCACGAAAAAGCATTCCTGTTTACGGCGACGGCATGAACGTGCGCGACTGGCTTTACGTGCGCGACCACGCAGAGGCGTTGTGGCAGGTGCTCAATCGCGGCAAGACCGCCGAAACCTACAACATAGGCGGCCACAACGAGTGGGCGAACATCAACATCGTCAAATTGATCTGCGATCTCATTGACGAACTCGCCCCTCAACTCGGTGGCAACACGCAGAAACTCATCACCTACGTCAAGGATCGTCCGGGCCACGACCGCCGCTACGCGATTGATGCCTCGAAGCTTCAGCACGAACTCGGCTGGGTGCCCGCTTACACCTTCGAGAAAGGCATCCGCGAAACCGTGCAATGGTATCTCGACAACCAGCCGTGGGTGAAAACCGTGCTGACCAAAACGCACTGACAGTTGTTCGATTTCATTCCGATTACATTCCAGTTTGACACACCCGGCGCGCTCTAGGATTCTCTGCGCCGTCGTTTTAACCCGTTTAACCTCGAACAAAGGAAATTCTTATGGCAATTGCAGTCGGATCAAAAGCACCGGACTTCACGCTCAAGTCCAAGCAGGCGTCGGGCATCGTGGACGTCAAACTGAGCAGCAACTTTGGCAAGAAGAACACCGTCATCCTCTTCTTCCCGCTCGCATTCACCGGCGTTTGCACCAAGGAACTCTGTGATGTCACCGCCGGATTAGGCCAGTACTCCGGCCTCAACGCCGACGTCATCGGTATCAGTGTGGACAGCCCGTTTGCGCAGGAATCATGGGCGCAAAAGGAAAAGATCGGCATCACCCTCGCCAGCGACCTCAACAAGACCACGACCAAGGCTTACGACGTTGTGTTCCCGATGCTCGCTGGAGTTGGTGACACGTCAGCCCGCGCTGCGTTTGTGGTGGACAAGAACGGCGTGGTTCAATACGCCGAGCAGACTCCCACGCCGAAAGACCTGCCGAACTTCGATGCCGTGAAAGCCACGCTCGCGAAGCTCCAGTAAGTCATCCAGAAAATCATTTCGCAAAGGACGCTGGCAACGGCGTCCTTTTTTGATTGTTAAGGGAGAAATTGAATCCAGAAAGGAACAGATCATGAAACTTGGTTGAGCGGAAGATGCAATTCTGCTTTGTTCTTACCTTGGCGGCGACGAAAGAACAGCGTGACAATCCCCATACCAACTAACGCCAAGGTATCCGGCTCAGGAACGGCTGGAAATTCAATCACGTAGCCCGATGAAAAATATGACTCATAGTCAGGAATATCGTTCCACGTTCCAGGCAACCGCCGCCCTGGCAATGGGTCACCAACCCAGTTGCTGTATATTTGCAACAAATCCTCGTTCGGAGCTGCGTCGTTCGGCTCCGCATTGTCCCAATTTGTAAAGCTCCAAGGTTCGCCCGTAATCCATTCCCAGCCGCCTGACGGCTCTGTGCCGCTGGTCTGCATTCCGCCAATCCAAAAACCATAATACTGAATTGGCAGAACCGAGTGGGTGATGAAATCATTTTCCTCCTGAGAAGTGATCGTAGCAAGCCGTCCGGGCATCCCAAGGTAAGATGTTGCTGCCGCCACTGTCTTTGCGTCGCTCCAAGTATTTTCGATGGTTACAGCATCATACCAACTTCCTGTCGTTGGAAAAAAAACCGGCTGCGCGTTGCCTATGACCAACGATGAAACCAGAGCCAAGATGAGGGCTAATCTTTTCATCCTTCGTTTATACTCCCCATTCCAAGAATTGGAACAACTATTTGCGACCGTCAAAACCACCCTTCAAACGTAGCAAAGAAATGGAAAAAGCGGATTTTCTTTGCGTCTTTTCTCGGAAGGCTCAAGTCAGATAAACCGTTGGAAAGTTGGAATTCGCAAGTAATGTCTGAAAATATGTGGTGCCCCGGCCAGGACTCGAACCTGGGACCAATTGATTAAGAGTCAACTGCTCTACCAACTGAGCTACCGAGGCAACCAGCAGGGCGCGTAGGATTCCAATCCACACAGCGATTGTCAATCTTTCCAGTCAGGAATTTTGGCAGTATGTCGCCAAAAAACTCCAGGTCAGTCAATCCAACCGCTCCGAAACCCGCTCAATCGCCGTGGCCTTTCCATTCGATTCATCCACCGTTACCACGGCCCCGTGGAGCATGATCTTGTTCTTCGCCACTTCAAACCGCTGCGGCATGTTCGTGACGAATCGTTTGATTACCGGTTCGATCTCGCGGCCCAAAACACCCTCGTGGGGGCCGGTGAATCCTGCGTCGCTCAAATACGCCGTGCCGCCGGGGAAAATCTGTTCGTCCGCAGTCTGAACATGGGTGTGCGTTCCCACCACCGCACTGACTTTGCCGTCAAGCATCCGCGCGAAGGCAATTTTCTCAGATGTGGCCTCTGCATGAAAATCTACAAAGATGATTTTTGTCTGCTGACGGAGTCGTTCGATTTCAGGCGGGACGGCCATGAACGGGTTTTCCAAAACGGGCATGAACGTTCGACCCTGTGCATTGACCACGGCAACTGTAACCGTGCCTTGAACTCCGGACCTTGGACCCGGGACTTCCAAGATGACACTCCCCTGCCCCGGCGTACCGAGCGGATAATTCAGCGGACGCACAAACCGCTTTTCGTTCGTCAAAATCTCCATCACTTCCTTTTGATCCCACAAATGATCGCCGCTGGTAATCACATCCACTCCGGCGGAAAAGAGTTCCTCGGCAATCTTCGGCGTGATTCCGTTGCCGCCGGCGGAGTTTTCACCATTGGCAATGATGAAATTCAGACCGTGCTGATCGCGAAGTTTTGGCAGGAGTAATTTGACAGCCCTGCGCCCGGGTTCGCCCACGATGTCGCCGATGAAAAGAATCTTCACACGCGCAGGCTAATTGCGAGCGCGGGGAAAGACACGCAAGAAACTAAAACACCCAGGTCGTTTTCCAAACCTCCGGAGAAATCATTTCAAGCGGAGCTTTTCGATTTGCCTTCACCCCGTGAATCCGGTCTCGTTTGGAATGATCATTTCACGAATACGACTTCTCTGTGCGGCTCTATTGGCAATCCCTCTGGCAACCTCTACTCTCCATGCGGAGTCACCCGCAGTTGAAATGGCTTCGGCGGCGAACAACCTCCTTGCTTCCTTGTCGCCTGAGCAGAAAGCGAAGGCATTCTTCGATTTGGACAACGATGAGCGGCTGAACTGGCATTTTGTGCCTATGGAGCGCAAAGGCCTGACCTTCGCCGACATGTCTCCTGCGCAACAACACCTTGCCCACGGACTGCTTTCAACCGCCCTCAGTCATCGTGGTTACTTCAAAGCCACCACAATCATGAGTTTGGAACAAATTCTTTACGAACTGGAGAACAAAGCGCCACGCCGCAACGCACAACTCTATTACTTCAGTTTTTTCGGAACGCCCGGTACAAATGCCTGGGGTTGGCGTGCCGAGGGACATCATCTTTCCCTAAATTTCACGGCACGAGGCGACACGGTCGTGCTTGCACCGTCCTTCATGGGGACGAATCCCGCCGAAGTTCGCGAAGGTCCGCGCAAAGGACTTCGCGTTCTCGCAGCCGAAGAAGACCTTGCACGCGAACTCATCAAATCCCTCAACGAATCCCAACGTTCTCTCGCCATCATCACTAATATCGCCCCAAGAGACATCATTACGGGCGATTCACGAAAGGCAAAGTGGCTCGATCCGGTCGGTATTGCCGCGGCAAAACTTTCGGCAAGGCAACAGGTTTTGTTGCGCAAGATTATTCAAGAATACCTCGGACGCGCGAGAACTGAGGTGGCGGAGAAGCATTTGGCACGGATACAAAAAACCGGATGGAAGGCCGTGACTTTTGCCTGGGCGGGCGGACTGAATAGCGGCGATGCGCACTATTATCGCGTTCAGAGTTCGACGTTTCTGCTTGAATACGACAACACCCAGAACGACGCGAATCATGTACACGCGGTCTGGCGGGATCTAGAAAATGATTTTGGCGAGGATTTGCTCCGGAAACATTATAGCAAGACGGACCATGCTCGCTGAACACGTCGAGTCCAATACGGAGCGGAGTTGGCGTGAAAATATTTTCTGAAATTTTTGAATGACAGGCGGCAGGAGCTGTCTTAGATTCGAAACTGTCCGAGGCGCTTGGGCAAATTCCAGAGCAGTGAGCGCAACAAGGAGCGCTCGTTGGCTGGGGCGAACTCGGGCAAATTGCCAACAAGAGAAGTGCTATGACAAAAACAATCGAGGTCATCAGCGACGCGATCCGTGATCCGAAGTACGCCTTTCGCAAGGCGGATCACCAGCCCAAGAAGTCCCTCAAACACCGCTACGAACGGCGCAAGATAAAGGAGTTCCTGCACCTGACAGATTGGAAGGAAGAACTGGCGACATAACCTGCCTCGCCTTGCCCGTGTGTCCCTAAACCAATGGCGCGCCGGGCAAAGCCAAGGAAAACCATAGCCGAAGTGTAACGGTCCTGAAGCCGTTACGGTGAGCTACTCACTCTCCAACTTGAGCACGCCACCGAAGACCCTGTTTCAATGCGCCAGCACGCTCGCCACGCCGAGCGCCGTGCCCACAATGATGGCTGCAAGTTTGGCGAAATTGAACCGGTGCACGTCGCTCGCCTCAAAAAGAATCGTTGTCGAGATATGCATGAAGATGCCGATGACGACCGCCATCAGTTCGCGGGAATAGTTCATCAACGGCGTATGTGCACTGATCAACATGCCTAGCGGCGCCATGGCTGCAAATAACCCCAACATCCCAAGCGCCGCCCTGCGTTTCATTCCCGATTGCAGCAACATCCCGAGCAGTGCAATTGAAACGGGGTAATTATGGACGACGATGCTCACGAGGAGCATTTTTCGGGATTCAGGGTCGTGATGATGTTGAGCATCGCCAAGCGCCATCGCCTCAACGAACGCGTGCAAACAAAGCCCAGCCACCACGCCAATCGGCATCCTTCCTTGCAAAGGATGGGAATGGCCATGTTCAACCCCCATCGAGATTACATCCAGCGCCACCTGAACAAAAAATCCTGTCAAAATCAACGCACCGATGAGGAGTTCGCTCCGATGTGAGGTACTGTCGTGGCTGTGATAAAGCTCCGGCAGCAAGTGCAGCATCGTCAGGCACAGCAGATACGCGCCGGTGAACGCATTGAGCAGTTTGATGTGCCGGGCCTCGGTGAGCTTGAACGCAAACACCGTCACCACACCCATCGCAATGCTGGAAAGGAGGATGAGATAGTCCATGGAAAATCAGGCCATGTCGCACAATTGCCGCAAAACGTTTGCAAACGGCGACAAAAAGAATACCCCGCCCGTGAATGCGGGCGGGGCAGCACGAAAACGGTTACTTCACCAGCAACATCTGGCGCGCGCGCTTGATGGCCTGGTTGAGTTTGCGCTGATAATGCGCAGGAAGACCAGTGTATTTGCGCGGCAGGATGCGGCCCTGATCAGTCACAAACTGCCGTAGCAGATTTGTATTCTTGAAATCCAGAGCGTCCACGGTGAAGTCAATTTTCGGCTTCGGCCGGGGCGTGCGACGTTCGGTTGTGCCACGGCGGTTGCCGCGACGATCCTTCTCGGTATTTGTCTTGCGTGGCATGATTACTTGATCTCCTTATGCAACGTATGGCGGCGCAGGGCCGGATTGTACTTCTTCAGTTCGAGCTTCTCGGTCTGAAGTTTCTTGTTGCGTGTGGTGGTGTAGCGCGACGGCGACTTGCCCTCCTTGCGGGCTTCCGTGCATTCGATGGTGATGATTTCTCGCGGCATAAATTATTCCTTCTCTTTTGCTACAGCAGGCTTTTCCTCGGCATCCGGCTCATCGGGTTCTTCCACATCAGGACCGCCTGCGGCATCCACAGTGCCCAATGCGCCAAGTCGTCGTTGACGCAACGCCCCGTCCCGCTCCAGTTGTGCCTGAGCCTGAACAGTAAAACGCGCCCACGGAATCGCTTCCAGGCGCGCCTTGGGAATCGGCTTCCCTGTCAATTCGCACACGCCGTAGGTTTTTTTCTCAATCCGTTTGAGCGCTTCTTCAATTTCGTAAACTGCATCCTGATCAGACGAAAGCAGGCTCAACGCGAAGTCGCGGTCGAAATTATCCGTGCCTGAATCCGCCATATGCAGACTGTAACCAGCAATCTCCTGTGCGGATTCCTTGGCCAGTCCGTTCATCTGGCGCATGAGTTGTTCGCGCAATTCGAGCAGGCGGTTGTAATACTTCTGCCACTCTGCCTTGATCTTCTTGGGGTTGGCTTCCTTCTTCACGCTCGCGACCGAATGGCCCAAAATGGCCGCCGCCGTGGCGACGGCGTGTGGTGTGGTGCGCTTTGCGGCTTTCTTTACTGCTTTTTTCTTTGCGGTCACAATTAATTCAAAAAATGTTGCATAAGCGGCGAACCGCTCGTTTGTCTCAAATAGAGCAACTTTCTCTTTTTGAGGGCGGCGACTGTAACAAACGACCACAAATAATCCACAACAATCTTGAAAAAAATCAGGCTCGATTCGCCGCAAGTCACAAAACGACTTCTGAATGACTTGCAGGACTCCGTGGCCGCCAAGCACCGTTCAAACACCGCGAGTTTGACACCATCTCCCTACGGACTTCCGACTCTTCATCTCGCTTTACAAAAAGACTGGTCGGGAGTCGGGCACGCGCCTCAGACCTTCCCGGCTGACACTTCGATGTGGTTAGTTTGACAGCCTGGCGTATGAGCCTGCGTTTGTGAGCAAGCCAGTATCCGGAATACGTTCCATCTCAAATTGACGGGACGATCTTTGCGGCAGGTTCGCGGAAATAATGCTTCTGGAGGCGGCTTCGGAAGGCAAACGTCAGTGCTTTGACAGTAACCTCAGGTATCAGGAATGGTTTGGCGATGAGGCCGCTCCCGCCGCTGGCCGCCACTTGAACGCGTGTTTGACTATCGGCCTTGCCAGTAACAAATATCACAGGCGTGCCGCATTCGGCATGGGTCTGCCGAATTTTCGAGCAGGCTGTGAACCCGTCCATGCCCGGCATTTGTACGTCCATAAAGATCAGATCGAATGTTCTCTCCAAGGTTAGAGCAAGAGCAGCCTCTCCATTCTCCACGCTCTCCGGTTTTCCAAAGGTCATCTGAAGCGCGCAGGTGATGGCGCGACGAGATACAGGCTCATCGTCAACCACGAGCATCTGAAGCGGGGGATTTGATGCGAAATCAGCTTTCACATTCGCGGAGCAGAGATCATCCATCAGGTCCAAAGCGTTGGCGATGGTAAGCAACACTGACGAAGTCCAATGCTTTGGGTCCTCAAGAAGTTTCCTGACCAACCCTTCAAGTGCAGAGATCAAACGCAGTGCCGGATGGCCTTTGGAAGGATCTAACCTGGGTGGCAACGCATGAAGTCCGAGGTACAGATCGGCCAGCATCTCCTGCCGCGCGGTCTCATCCATGGTTTCAGCAGTCTTCGGAATGAGACCTCTCAACGCCACAAGATGCGTCGAGACCCGTGTGAGGAATGCCTGTTCGAGATCGTCGGTGGGCAGATCGTCAGACCGCGTCGCAACTTCCGTGTTCAAGTTGCGCATTGCCAGACTGAGTTGATCCGTGTCACCAGTGCGTCCGGGAGATCTCCAAACCGGACTGTCATGGCTCGCGGGTTGAGGGATGATTGGCGTGCTTGCAGATTCTTTCACCAATTCTGAGTTTGGCGAAAGCGTCTCAGCACTCGTGACCACATCACGGTCAGTTATGGCCTTGTCATTCGACTGAAGACGTCGAGCAAGGGCGAATGTTAGTGCCTTGACGGTGATTTCGAATGTGAGAAATGGTTTGCCCATCAGATCGCTGCCACCACTGAGGATAGATTGAGCACGCGCGTCAAAATCACTCATGCATGTGATGAAGATCACAGGCGTGTCCTTGTTGGCCGCGATATCGTGAATTTTTGAGCAAAGTTCAAATCCGTCCATACCCGGCATTTGAACATCGAGGAAGATTGCGTCGTACGCATGTCTTGCAGCAAGCCCGAGTGCCGACTCGCCACTGTCCGCAAGTTCGGGTTGATTGAATGCTTTCTTCAACGCGAGCGAAACTGCGGTCCGGCTTATCACGTCGTCGTCCACAGCCAGGAATCTTAGTGGCGGATTGGATAGCAAATCCGTTCTGACGCCCGGTTTGCAAAGTTCCTGTAGCAGGTCCACTGCACCGGTAACGGTTCGAAGTGTGGACTGAGTGATGTTGCCGGCCTTGTTTGAAAGTTGTTTGAGCAATCCTTCCAAGGCGGAAGCCAGTTGCCACGCTGGGAGAAATTCCGGCGAACCAGCTTCGCCTTTGAACATGTATAACTCTCGCCCCAAATCGTCGAGCATCCTGTGACGCGCAGAGTCGTCGAGGGTGCGGCTGATGTCCTGTAACAGCTTGCGTTGTGTTGCAAGGATTCGCGCCGCCCTGTTGCTAAACTCCGTGGTGATGTCGCCGGGTTCTCGTTGTCCGTTGTAATCCGCTGTGTTGCTACCCGGTGGAGCAATTGGCCCGGATTGAAATGAGGGCAGGAATTCTGAAAAAGCCTCGTCCTCCTCGCGCACCTGTGCAGCGAGGCTTGTCACTGTTTGTGGAGTACCGGACCAAGGGCTTAACTTCTTAACCAAGGCCTTGAACAGCGCGGGCGCAAGTATGCGAAATGCCAGTATCCCGGTTGGAAAGCACAGGGTGACCAGAATGATCCCCTGGAGAATCATCTCTTCAGAATCACTTCGTTGCTTGGCAGCGATTGCTTTCTCGTTCGCAGGAAGACGTTTTGGAAATGCCAGTGGGACATCATCGCCGACGGCATGTTCAATTGACACGTGGAGTCTGACTTTTTCCTGCTCTTCCTGAGCTATTCGCTGATTTTTATCCTGCTGATAAAAGTCTGGTTGCGAATGTTTTTGCTGCTCAGGATCTGTTTCGGCCAATTGAGCGGAGCAAATACCGGCCACGATTAACAGCAGACTTAACAGGACGACATGCCTCGCTCGCAGCAGCCTTGGCTGTCTGCGAGTCGTCTGCCCGACGAATGCTGAGGTCGGTTCCTTTTTCTTGTTCATGCCTCGATGATTTCGAGAGAGGCGATTCCAATGCTCAGGGAGTTGTGGAGTTCTGGTTTTCAGCCACGGTCGCCCACCGTCCTCTGGCGACCCATTGCAATTTAGGAGTCAACGGCGGCAGCTTCGTGGGATTGTCGAAATTGATGTCATAAGTGTAATCGCGCTTGGGAGCGCTATAAACGCCCGTGCCCCATCTATTGGTGGCGTACTGACTCGGGAACATCTTCACCAATGATCCATTGTAGTTATAGCCTATGGCTGAAGATGGTGACCAATCTTCAAGAAAGCGCATGAAATTCTCCATGCCACCGCTGAATGCAGCCGCAGTTGTTGGCACATCACCGGTCAGGATCGCGGCATTGACGGTGTTGATTGCCGCATTTCGAGTGGAGCTTGACGTATAGGCATCATTCCAGTTCTTGGAAAGAATCGTGATGGCGTCACTCACTAGCGAAGCTGGCAGGGTGGTACTGGTGTTGGTCGTTCCGAGAAATGCCGGCGTTGGTTGATTGTAGTGGCCTAGAACGTACAGGGGGCGCGCCGTGGCCACGGTGAGACCATTCGCCGGCAGGTTGGTGCCGTTGATAAGCCGAACGGCTGAAAGGCTTGTACCGGGCAGGGTGCGGCGATCCAAAACATAAATTGAAGACACATCATTGGACCCGAGTGCAATCCGCAGCGAATTGGAGGTACTGCCGCTCCAAGCTTTGAATGCGGCAATGTCAATCTCAATGGGCCTGACAGTTTTGCTTTCGCGAAAGTCCGTAAAACTTTTGTTGGTTGTAACAATCACTGCCAATTCATTGCTCGGTATCGCGGTCGCGAAGTTGTTGAATAATCCGCTGGTGGCGCTGATTCCTGAGTTGGACACGGTCAGAATCATTTGTGCCTGGTTGTAATACCGCAACTGGCCGACGAGAGAGTTGGGATCTTCACCAGATGGAGGCGGTTGAATGATTTCACGAATCGCGAGCGGGGTATTGTTTGTGCCAATTGGAAGGTTCATAGCCGGGACAGGGAAAGTTTTCCCCGCCTTGTAAACCACCGAGCCACCCGGATTGCCGCGCGGGTCCAAAGGATGCCGGTCAAACAGAATGTCGCTCGTGGCGGTGACGTCACCCAAAAATGTCAGAACACTGTCCGGCCCGGCGTAGATTTTTCCGTTGGCATGAACCCGTCCTCTCTGACTGTAAGGTTCGGCGCAGCAAGTTTCCATGTAGTCCGAGGAGAACAGTCCGAACTGGAAAATGGGTACGCTGACTATATCTATTTCCTGGAGGACTCCACCGACTACTGGTTGCATGGCCGTCAGTTCCCTGGCATGAGCGACCACGGTGTAGGCGGAAATGAATGCCCGCAGGCCGGTATAAGGCGAGGATAAGATGGTAAAATTGGTGGTAGTCGCGCCTTGCACATAGGTGCGGCCAGTATGACCGGCGGCATCGTTGAATTCCCATTGACTCCAATAGGCGGAGTCCGATGCGGCGGGCACATTCGTGCGATAGGTGTCCAAGTTGGACTTCACCTTCTTCTCGCCGCCGCTAATAAAGTCTGTTGATATCCGCGTCAATATCTTCTCGGTGGCCCCTTCGGCCGCCGCGACCGACTCGGTGTATTGAATGGAACGATGCGTTTGTTTGGTGTTGCTCGCCGACCATACCATTGCGCTCGCAAGAATGGCCAGGGCAACGGCCGTCATGATCATGGTTATCATCAGGGCGCTGCCGGCTTGATCTGGATTTTGAGACGGATTGGTCTTCATAACAATTTTAAGGCTCGACGCGTCACAGAGGTTTCCAGCTTGTAATAGTCCGCAGGCTGCCCAAAACGGGGCGAGTGGTAGAATTCGAGGTTCAGGTGAATCACCCGGTTGTTTTGACTGTTGGTAAGCACAGTTCCAACATAATTCCGCGCGCTAAAGAGCACAGAGTTGGTGACGGACTCCGCGAGAATCACGGCGGAACCTGGCGTGCTCGTCGTTCGCCGAAAGGTTCGGTCGGACGGGTTGACAAAATAGAGGATAAAGTTGGCCGCGTTTGTGGTGGGATAGATCATTAGGCCGCTGCCCTCCTGCTTTTCTCCGTCAAGCTTGCCCACAAAAGAGCCACTATTGATGTTGCCGACCTTGGTGGAGGTGCATGTGCGGATTTCGTTGGCCATTTTCCCGATCACTTTCCGGGCGTCAGCCGTGGCGTTGAGCTTGGTTTCAGTGATTCGAAACATGCTCAACCCAAAAAGATGCGCAGAAATAATCCCGCTGATCAAAAGCAGGAAAATCGAGATCGCAACCAGAAGTTCGGGCAGAGTGAAGCCGCCATTTCTTTCGAAGGGGCCCCCTCGAAATAACTTCAAGTGACAGGTTCTTAGTTTCATTGATCCGGTGCGCGGAGGGTTTCGATTGTGTTTGTGATGGTTTCCACACCCTTGAATTTCCAGATACAATCCACTCGAATCCGCTTGAGGGGCGGGTTGGTCGAGACTTGTGTGATGTAGGTGTTCAATGTGGCAGTAACAACACCGGCGCCTGAACCGGACAAATCGTTGGTGACGACCTTGCTGGGGAAGTTAGTGGCGACCAAGTAATCCACCAGGTTGGTGGACCCCGTGGTAACCCACTGGGCGCTGCGAACCTCCTCAATCCGTTCCATCGCTCTTGCGTTGGCAACGAGATGGTACCCCGCTTTCTCGGCAGAGGTCGTGGAGTAAATGTATCCGGTGACGATTCCTCCCACAGCCAATCCAGTGATCGCCATCGCCACGACCACCTCAGCCAGCGTCATGCCCGATTGAACCCGCAAACGAGTCCGTTCTAAATTCCGAGTTAGCAGCTTCATTATAGTCTGGTCGCCGGTCGCTTGCCCATACGTCGCATGGCAAATGCACGGCAGAACTCGATATACCAAGCAATTTCCCGGCCCAATACAGCGGCTCAAACTCCAACCACCAAATCCGGAACGCTGGTGAAGGCGCGTCTGGCAACGAATGAGACAGAATTCCGCAGTTAAGCCGTAGTTGGCCGGAAAAAGTTTCTGAACAAATCAAAATTGAAGCCACCTATGAAAGACTTTAATCCGCACCACCTCAAAAAAACTATTCAACAAGTCCAACAATGGGACGCGCGAACAAAAAAATGCAGCATAGGGGGTACTGAACATCCCAAAAGCGATGAGGTTGCAGCCCCCCGATCCAATGAAAAAGCCGCTCCAGTTTCCCGGAGCGGCTTTGAATTTTGTCCGGCACGAGTGTCGGCACGCAAGTGACTTACTTTTTCTTTGCGGTCTTTGCCTTGCGCTTCTCCTCAATGGCGGCTTGCGCGGCAGCCAACCTCGCCACGGGCACGCGGAACGGCGAGCAGCTCACGTAGGTGAGGCCAATGCGGTGACAGAACTTTACCGAGTCAGGATCGCCGCCGTGTTCACCGCAAATGCCGAGCTTGATGCCGGGGCGGGTCTTGTTGCCCTTCGCAATCGCAATCTCCATCAGTTGACCGACGCCGGTCTGGTCAATCGAGGCGAACGGATTCTTCTTCATGATCTCAGACTCCTGATACGCGCCGAGGAAGCTGCCGGAGTCGTCACGGCTCATGCCGAGTGCGGTTTGCGTGAGATCATTCGTGCCGAAGCTGAAGAACTCAGCCGTCTGCGCGATCTCGTCCGCCGTGAGTGCGCCGCGCGGAATCTCGATCATCGTGCCGACGGAGTAGGTCAGCTTTACTTTCTTCTCGGCTTCAACCTGCTTCGCGGTTTCGTGAACGATGGCGACCTGCAGATCCAGTTCCTTCTTGAAACCGACGAGCGGGATCATGACTTCGGGTTTGCACTTGATGCCCTTCTTGATGCAATCGGCGGCGGCCTCGAACACGGCCCGGGATTGCATGCGGGTGATTTCCGGATACTTGATGCCAAGACGGCAGCCCCGAAAACCGAGCATGGGGTTGAACTCGTGCAGCTCATGCACGCGGTTCATGATTTTCTCGACCGGAATACCAAGCTTCCGCGCGAGGTCCATCTGCGATTCCTTCGTGTTCGGCAGGAACTCGTGCAGCGGCGGATCGAGGAAACGGATCGTAGCGGGGAATCCTTTCAGCGCCTTGAAGATGCCGAAGAAGTCTTCGCGTTGATACGGGAGCAGCTTGGCCAGGGCTTCTTCGCGAGCGGCCACGGAATCGGCGAGGATCATCTCGCGCATCGCGTCAATGCGATCGCCTTCGAAGAACATGTGCTCGGTGCGGGTGAGACCGATGCCGGTCGCGCCGAACGCGACAGCGTTGCTGGCCTGCTCGGGCGTGTCGGCGTTGGTGCGGACTTGCAGCCGACTGAATTGCGAGCACCACTTCATAAGCTGGGTGAAGCTCTTGAATTTTTCCGTTGATTGAGCCGCTTTGTCGTTGTGAATGAGGCCGGAGATGATCTCGGACGGTGCGGTCTTGATTTCGCCGGCGTAAACCGTGCCCGCCGTACCGTCAATGGAGAGGAAGTCGCCTTCATTAAAGGTCTGGCCGCTGATGGTGACGGTCTGCTTGTCGTAATCAACATGCACCCCGCTCGCACCGCACACGCAAACCTTGCCCATCTGGCGGGCGACGAGTGCTGCGTGCGAACTGACACCACCGCGCGCGGTGAGAATGCCTTCCGCCGCGATCATACCGCGCAAGTCTTCGGGCGAAGTCTCGACACGGACGAGGAGAACCTTCTCGCCCTTTTCCGCACCGATGACAGCGCGGTCGGCGTTGAGATAGATTTTGCCGGAAGCCGCGCCCGGGCCGGCCGGAAGACCGGTGGCAATGGCAGTGGCTTTCTTTACTTCAGCCAAGTCAAAGATCGGCGCGAGCAATTGATCAAGCTGGTCAGCCGGATTGCGCAACACGGCGGTCTCGGTGGAGATGAGTTTTTCCTTCACCATGTCCATGGAGAACTTGAGCGCGGCGGCGGCGGTGCGTTTGCCGTTGCGGGTCTGGAGCATGAACAGCTTGCCTTCTTGGATCGTGAACTCGATGTCCTGCACGTCCTTGAAATGTTTCTCCAAGGTGGCGCGAACTTTCAGCAGCTCCGCGTAAGACTTGGGCATCTGCTTCTTGAGTTCCAACACGGGTTCGGGCGTGCGCACACCGGCAACGACGTCTTCGCCCTGTGCGTTGATGAGAAATTCGCCGTAGAATTCATTCGTGCCGTTTGCCGGATTGCGCGTGAACGCGACACCTGAGCCGGAAGTTTCGCCGGTGTTGCCGTAAACCATCGCCTGCACATTGACAGCCGTTCCCCATTCGGTCGGGATGTTGTATTTGCGGCGATAGACAATCGCGCGGTCGTTCATCCAGGAACCGAACACCGCGCCCGCCGCGCCGCGCAACTGATCCCACGCATCGTTCGGGAAGCTGTGACCGGTGCGTTCCTTGACTAGCGCTTTGAAACGCTTCACCAGTTCCGCCTGGTCGGCGGCGGTGAGTTCGCTGTCCACGATGTCCTTGTGATAAGTCTCGTGCTTGAACTCATGGATGACCGTCTCGAACGGCTCGTGATCTTCGCCTTCGCGCTTTTGCAAACCGAGAACGACGTCGCCGTACATCTGGATGAAACGGCGGTAACAATCCCACGCGAAGCGCTCGTTCTTCGTGGCGGCGGCGAGAGCAAGGACGGTTTGATCGTTCAAGCCCAGATTCAAAATCGTGTCCATCATGCCGGGCATGGAATCGCGCGCACCGGAGCGCACGGCGACGAGCAACGGCATCGCCTTAGCGTCGCCGAACTTGCAACCCATGATCTTTTCCATGTTCGCGATGCCGGCCTGCATCTGCGCCTGGAGTTCCTTCGGGTAAGTTTTCTTGTGCGCGTAGAAATAAGTGCAGACCTCGGTGGTGATGGTGAAGCCCGGAGGCACAGGCAGACCGATGCGGGTCATCTCGGCGAGGTTTGCGCCCTTGCCGCCGAGGAGGGGTTTCATGCTGCCGTCGCCGTCAGCTTTTTTGTTGCCCCATGTGTAAACGTATTTTGTGGATTTTGATTTTGCCATAAATTGTATTTGCCGATGGTTGTTCGCTTTCAATTTCGCCGGGGTGATTTCCGCTGAATCGAAGCGGGCGGGACTCTATCAAAGCGGCGCGTATAGTCAACGAACGAAGCGGAAAGAATCCTAAAAAGACAAGCGAGGACAAGGAATTGGCAAATGATGGTTTCCAAGGGCCAAGATTGTCCCAATGAATCATGTGTTGGCCATGCGACGCGATTGAAGCTCAGGATTGAAATTGCCGCTGGTGAAAGTTACACGCCGCAGGCACATGCCGATTTCTGCCTTGAACGCAGTGCAGGCATCCCTACCTTGACCGGATGAAACATGCGGGCAAGGCTCAGGCGGCAGGACTGAAAATCATTTTTTTTGCGGGCGGTGCCGTGCTGCTGTTGCTGGTGGTTGGATTTTTGGCGCACAAGGTCGGCTCGTTTGTGACCGGGTTGACCTCAACACTTGTTGTGTTGTGGGTGTTGTTCACAATCTTCACGCTGAATTTTTTCCGTGATCCAGAGGCACATCCGCCCGATGGAAAAAAACTTGTACTCGCTCCGGCGCACGGCACAATTGACGTGGTGGATGAAACGGACGAACCCGATTTCATGAAAGGCCGTTGCAAACGCATTTCCATCTTCCTTTCGGTGCTGGATGTTCACGTCCAGAAAGCGCCGCTCACCGGAAAGCTCGTTTATCACAGACACCAGGATGGCCAGTATCTGAGCGCCACACGCAGCGATTGCGGCACATTCAACGAAAACGTCCTGCTCGGCTTGATTCCAGACGAGGCGCCGGAACAAAAGGTCGGCGTCCGTCTCATCGCCGGGTTGATCGCACGGCGCATCAACGTCTGGGCGGCAGCGGGCGAGAAAATCACGCGCGGTGAGCGCATCAGCCTGGTGCAGTTCGGCTCGCGAGGTGATGTTTACCTGCCAATGAATGCCAGGCTGAACTGCAAACTTGGGGACAAGGTCATCGGCGGTGAAACCATCCTTGCGACACTCGAATAAATTATGCCGGACAATACGAAACCAACCCCGCCTCCTAGCAACGGCAACGGCACTGCGGCTGATGCAAAGCTGAAAATTTATTTCCTGCCGAACCTGCTCACGGCGGGAAATCTTTTTTGCGGATTTGTCGCGCTGACAAAAATTGTCGAGGCAGACATCACGGGCGGCGACTACCATGACATTTGGACCGCCCTCTACTTCATCCTGGCCGCGTGCATCTTTGATTTGTTTGACGGACGGGTGGCGCGAATGGTCGGAGCGGACAGCCCGTTCGGTCGCGAGTTTGATTCGCTGGCGGATCTGATTTCATTTGGTGCGGCGCCGGCGTTCCTGGTGCATCGGATCGTTCTCAAGGACGTGTTCATCAAGTATGCGGAAATCGGCTGGTTCATCGCCTCGATCTATCTGGTGTGCGGAGCATTCCGGCTGGCGCGCTACAACGTGATGTCCTCGCAGCCGGGCGCGGGTGGTGGCAAGGAGTTTCTTGGGTTCCCCATTCCGTCCGCAGCGGCGCTCGTGGCATCGCTGACAATGTTCATGATCTGGCTTAACGACAATGGCTGGATGGAGGAGCGATTCACTCACAGCCGATGGCGGTATATGCTGCCTGTGTTGATGGTGTTTCTTTCCTGCATGATGGTCAGCCGTGTAAAATATCCGAGCTTCAAGGTGTTTGATATCCGGACCACGCGATCCTTTCCGGGCATGCTGGGGGCAATTCTGTTGCTGGGAGTGATCGTGGTTTCCAAAGGCAAGGCGCTCATCTTCCTGCTGCCGATTTTCTTTACCGCCTATCTGGTTTACGGGTTCATCCGTCCACGCCTGTCCCGCCAGACCCGACGCGATATCATCGAAGAGGAAGATGACGACGAACCTTCAAAACCCGATTGAACGAACGCCATGCCCGAGCTGCCACCCATTATCATTGCTGGCTTGACGGGCTTCCTTATTGGACTGCTACTGTGCATTCCGGTCGGGCCGGTCAACCTCACCATCCTCAACGAAGGAGCGCGACGCGGTTTCAAGTGGGCTGCACTCATCGGCGCGGGAGCGACGGTGATGGAAGTAATCTACTGCACGCTGGCGTTCACCGGATTCGCGGCATTCTTTGCGAAGGGCTGGATCAAGGCCATCATGGAAGTATTGAGCTTTGGTTTCATGCTGATCCTCGGGCTGCGATTCATCATGGCAAAATCTGTTCTGGAGACTGAAAGCCTCGAACACCGCATCGAGGAACGAATCGAACACAAATTGCAACCGCACTCGGCCTTCATGACGGGCTTTGTGAGGACGTTCGCCAATCCAGGAGTCCTGCTGGGATGGATCGTCATTGGCGCATTCGTCATTTCGCGCGGCTTGGTGGAACCGAATTGGGAGGGCAAACTCTCGTGCATTACCGGCGTTGCAGTGGGTGTGGGGCTGTGGTTCTTCGGACTGAGTTGGGCCATTTCGCTCGGCCACAAAAAATTTACGGCAGGTACATTGCTCAAAATGGAACGCGCATCCGGGGTCTGCCTGCTGGTATTTGCGCTGATCCAAGGCGGTCACATCATTTGGGAACTGGCCAAGCAGCACCAGCATCGGATATGAATCCAGCACTTAACCCGAGAGCAGCCTCCCCTTCTTACTCTTCATATCTTTCTTATTTTAGGGGCTTACCAACCAACATCACTTTAGTGTCCCCCCCACGATAGCGGCACCTTCCATGTGCCCGACAGTCTTGTCAAAAAAGACTATCACTCTTGTGATTTCTCCGTTCGTGTTTGAAAATCCAAACGTCCAACGCGTCACGAAAGAAAATGATTTGGCTTCTTCTAAGCAGCTTGCAGAAACACACCACAACCGATTCGTTGCAGCTCCAACGTGGGCCACCGCTAGGGAGTAAGCTTCAGGCAGAGCCAATGGCAATGGTTTTTTGGAATCAAAACTTGGGTGATGTGAACTGCCTGAGTAGCCCTGAGCAAATAGCAAGCCTGCACATGCGACAAGCGCAAACAAGCCCGAGATTACATGTTTAATAATGGAGGTAGGAATGGTAGCAAGTGATCGACTACTACGTTCGGATTTGTCATTTGTTTCAGTTTTCATAACCAAAGTGTGCAGGGTGTGTTTGTGAAGTTGATTGCTTTTCAGTTTTCATCAAAACAGTTGGTTCTCAGCATGAATTCAGGACTGGTATCAACCCCTTGCTTGATGTGCGTCCAAATCGGAAATTCTTCCGCCACGTAAGCAGTGCCACACGCTGCGGAACCAGAGCGTTTCCCCCAAGGATTGTTAGTCGCGCTGCCAGACCAACTCCATACCACTTTATACATTGGTACGTCTATTGTGGTTGCATCGTAAGGTTTTGGCCGGAACATCAAATAAGTGCTGAACGAGTTTGATTGGTAAAGCCAGTGTGCTGAAGTTAACTCGGCACCTGGCGAGTCAGCCCAGTCACCCGGGGACTGAGTTGCTTCGCTAAAGTTTCCCGGAGCCGGATACCCGCCATCCAAAGCATTCACATCATTCGTTTGGTAGCCAGCCTCACAAACACCATTCGTGTAGAGGTTGTATCGCTGGATGAGACTATTCATGACTTGGGCGATGAAATACCTGCCGTAGGTGTGACTAGATGAATCGATTGGTGCATTGGTATAGACAAAGGCTATTCCGTCATTCGCTGACGAACTTGAAATTCCGAAATGTAAATATATTCCCGCAGGATGTGGCTGGCGGTTATCGGTGTAATACCAGTTGTTCGTGTCAACACGAACTTGATCACGAATCTCCGCGTTGAAAGTCGGCAGCGGCCTTGTCACCTTGATCGTAGTCTTCGCCGTGATCTCCTGTCCCCCGAGTTTGAGAGTGCATTTGACTTCCTTGCTGCCACCGCTCACCCAATAGAAAGAGGTGTTGGATTTGGTGGTCGAGAAGTTGGGATAGACCGTGCCGCTGTTCACGTCAGCAACGTAGTTTGAAATGGCGTAGCCCGGAATTGTCCATTCCCAGTTGGTGATCGCCGGAAAGTCGGATGGCAATGAGCCGGGGAAGTAGCAGGTCAAATTGATTTTTTGTCCCACCACCACGTTCGTCACGGAATCCGTGATGTCCTGTCCGTCAATGTAGATGTGCGGCTTGTAAGGTGCGGCTGAAAGTCCTAAATAAACAATGTCGCCAGAATTGACCGCAGGGGTCGCAGCCATCTGGAGCCCGTTTGGCATTGCCCGATAACGGCTCCCGTTCGCGTTGATTTGTCCGACATTTTTCACGGTAATCATTTCTGGCGGCACCTCATGTGAATTTTGGTACGTATCATCATACGCATCTGCTGCAATCCTGAACAACGTTTTCCCGGTTTCTCCCGCTTTGCCACCGGTGATCAAAGTCAGTTCGGCCTGGGCAGTCTCCTTTATGGAAACACTGTCACCCCCTTCCCATTCTCCGTAGTGCCCGTAATCGGTTTGTTCCCAGACGCCGGGTGGGACGCCGTATGGAGGATAAAGGTTATTCGTCGCCCCATTTGGCAGCCAGAACCAATAGCCGTTGCCAAACTGCGGCCAACGTCCGCCTGAATAGAAAGCCAGCCAGGAATTCACATCGTAATAAGCGTCCTTGCCGCCTAAGAGTTCTTCCCAGTCGGAGGTAAAATGAATTGCACTGTGGTTTGTCCATGACGAAGTAATGTACTTATCATATTTCGCATGATATGAATTCATATAAACAGCACCTGCGGGTCTTTCGATCTCCTTACGCATTTCGATGGATTGTCCGCCGCCGGAGGAAGCCTGCGCACTCAAACTACTGCTGTCCAAGTTCGCCTGTAACCCACTGACATTCCAGTTGCCGTAGCCGTCGTTCACCGCCGAAACTCCGTTCACAGTTACCGTGGCTGCGGGGTCGCTGATGGTTCCGGAAGCATCCGTCCAACTCGTCTGGTCAACCGTAAATGTCACGCTGCTCCTGACGAAATAGATATTCGTAACAGATGAATTCCCCGCAGCGTCGGTCACTGTCAAGATCATCGAGTTGGTTCCAACTTGTGCAGGGATGTTCTCGATCCAGAAATCTCCATTCCGGCTCACTCGTCCGTAAGCTGTGTTGGTCACGCCTGATGGCCCGATGCTTTGCGCCACAACCTTTACGGTCGGGTCATCCGCCCAGCCGCGGCAGGTAAAGTTGCTTGCTCCAATCAGCGTGGCATTTTGCGGCCATCCCAAAGCAATCACAGGCGGATTTGTCTTGCTGGAATAATCCAATACAACCTGAACATTCGTCGTACCTATGTTCCCTGCCAGATCGGTTGCGCGAATCGTGATCGAATTGGTTCCGTTCTCCAATTCCACGTCAAAACACTGGAAATAATTCGTCGAAAACGCCATGTCATTTGTGTCGTAGTGTTGCGCGAGGACAAAGCCGGATTGATTTGTATCCTGAGTCGAAGTGCGAATCACGTCATACGTCACATTGACGAGTTCTTCGCGCGAGAACCCTTGAAACTGTATCGCCGGGCGGGCGACGGACATGACAGTTGGATTTGTCACGACCAGCACGGGTGGCGTCACATCATACTTGACCCTCGCCCTCTGCCAGACCGGTTCGGAAGCATCCGCCCGCCCGCGCAGGCCAATCCAGACTTGATGCCAGCCTTCGTTCGTTCCAATGCTGACAGGCGGACTCGGCGTGTAGGGCAGCCGGGTCGCCCCAGCAAAGTTGGTGTTGTCCATCAACACAGACATCCGGAATGGGACGCCCTCAGTGATCGTCAGAGGGAAGTTCTCCACAGCATTCTTGATAAACCGGTTCGTCAACGAAATCGAGAACCACAATGAATTGGGATCGCTGCCGTTGAGGTATTCGTTCTCGTTACTGATGCCGTCTCCATCATAATCACCGCCCGCCGTTTGTGCCAGAGTTCCAAAGTGTTTCCATTCCCAGCCGTCATACATCCCGTCGTTGTCGCGGTCGGCTCCGGGAATCGTCAACACGTAGAACATCTGGTTCGTCGGTTGATTGGTGAAGTAATGAGTCTCGCACGTTTGCCCCGTCTCCAACCACGTCCACACCGAGTTCGTCACGTCATTGCCTGCGAGTTGAGGCGTCGAGAAAATATCGTAATCAATCCCGTTCGTCCCGCCCGCAATGTCGAAATACACCGTCCAACCATCATTGGTCGTCAACGTCACAAGCACGTTCGTCAGATACACCGGCCCGTTTGTCACACAACTCACCGATGGCCCGCTCATGCGCAGCATCATCCCGCCACCGCCGCCTTCACCTTCCAACGCTTTCCTGGCTTCGTATTCCGCTTTGCGTTTCGCGAGCTTTTCCGCTCTGGCCTGCAACTCCGCTTCCGTCACCGGCCCAAGCGCCGCCTGATCCTTGAATGCCGTGTAGTGAAACGCCATCTTCAGCGGCTTGGAGAAACAGAAAAGTTCATCCATCTCGCCGCCGAATGATTCCTCGCCAGCCAACGAACTGCCGACGACCAGACCTGAAACATTAGGAGACACAACAACCGTCCCGGTTCCGTCCGCAACTTTTTCTCCGTCCAAAACCAACTCAGTTCCCTTCGAGCCGTAAGTCAAAACAACCTGATGCCATTCACCGGCACGCCAGCCAATCTCCGCTTTGAGCAAAACCTGTTCACCATCCTGACCCGCGCCATTCAGATAAATCAGGGAACCGTCATCACTCGTTCGCAACGACCACAGCACTGCGGGTTGGTTTCCATCCACCGCCACAAATTCCAGAAGCCGGGCCGAGCTTCCCGGTCCTTTCCCCTCCCCCGTGGATGCGCTCGACCAGTAAGGCATGAGCCATAAACGAACCGATGCGTTATCAGCCGCCACCTGCACACGGCCAGTCTCATTCAAACTTGAAATCACAAACGGCGTCACTACCCCGAGGCGTTGAAGCGAGTAACCAGACCACGACTCCCGCAACACTCCAACACCTTTGACAGACACTTCGGCATTGGAGTTTCCAGCATCGTAAGGCTGATTGAAATTCTGCCGATACAGGACCGGTGACAATTCCGGGAGCGGCAACCCAGGCGGACGCGGAAAAGCTCGAAGTCTATCAACACCGACAAGCGTAACGCAGATCACCACGAGATAAAGGACACTTTTATTTTTCATAATAGCCTTAGTTGCCAAGATGACTCTGGAATCCAAGAATACAACACATTCCGAAATCGGAAGAAACGCTAACGCGCTGCCATTTACTGTCAAGCCTGATAAATGGGCAATGCAGCGCCACAGAATCTTGTCGGTCCAATGGTGAGAAAACTTCGTTACCAACGTGGTTTGACTCAGGCCATGCTGACGGCCCGCTGCTCACAGGCTGGATGGGATGTCAGCGAGAACACGATTGCAAAGATCGAAGCTCAGATTCGGTGCGTTACAGATCGAGAAGTCGTCTTTCTCGCGAAGGCTCTCAGAGTTCCATTGCAAACAGTGTTTCCTTGAATCCACCAATTGCTTGTCGCCCGACGCCGGTTCTGCCACGCTCCGCCCGCATGTTTTGTCGTATCCTGTTGCTTCTCTCCGCGCTTGCCTTCACAGCGAATGGCGCGGAACTCATCTTCGATTTTACCGGCACTCCGGCGGACAAACTCCCGGGCGGATTCCGCAGCCTGCTCGC
>JABFSR010000158.1 GCA_013140495.1 Verrucomicrobiota bacterium | reverse complement strand
GTTGTATCCGTGGGAATGGCTCTGGCACGAAGATTTTGGGATTCACCTTGCGAACGATTGTGTCCAGTTCATCGAGCCCGCCTGGAAAATGCTTCTCAGCAACAAGGGTCTGCTGCCAGTTCTATGGGAGTTGTTTCCCGGACATCCAAATCTGTTGCCCGCTTACGAACTCGCTGCTCCGCTTGGCGATTGTTACATCCGCAAACCGAAACTGAGTCGCGAAGGAAGCAACGTCGCATGGGTCGAGGGCGGTGTTGTGATTGAAGAAACCGCCGGCGATTACGGCGCAGAGGGACATGTCTATCAGGCGCTCGCAGCGATGGGGGAGTTTGGCGGAAACCGCCCGGTGTTTGGAGTTTGGGTCGTTGATCACGAGGCAGCAGGACTCGGAATCCGCGAGGACACGCGTCGCATCACCGGAAACCTGAGCCGCTTTGTGCCGCATTTTTTCCGAAATCCATGAACTTCGCCAACCCCACAGCGCTCCGGCTCGGCATGACCGGCACGCTCGCCGGGAAACGGTATCAGGTCGCCGGGCGAGTGGTCATGGGCATGGATGATGGCGGCGAGACTTATTTCTGGAACGAGTTCAACGTCATCAACGACGAGGGAGAGTCTGCAACGCTGGTTTTTGAGGAAACGGAACTCGGCGGTGAATGGAAGTTATTCATCTACATCGAACCTGCTGAAATACTGACCGCAGCGGAAGCCGCCACAAAACGTGTCGGCGACCGATTGAACATTGACGGCACGAGCGTCCGTGTTTCGCTGGTGGATGAATCACGCGTTTATCACATCGAAGGCCAGGCGGGCGAAGGCGTCGAGACAGGCGACATCGCACAGTATTTCAACGCCGAGGCTGTCAACACCATGATAGTCGTGAGTTGGACGGGCGACGATGTTGAATACTTTCGCGGCGTGAACCTGCCCCGGGGCACCGTGGCGCGGGCGTTCGGCATCAAGGAGTCATCGTCCGCAGACTTGACCAAGGCCACACCGTTTTATGGCGGTGGGACCAGCTCGTTCGCGTCGGGCTTGCAGTCACTTCCGCAAAAGCTGCTTCCGGTGCTGGTGGTGGGATTCATCGCGCTCGTGTTCTTGTTGCAGATGCCCTCGCGCAACTTCAAACGGCCCGCCCGCGCCCTAAAAAGAATCGCGGCGCCGACGTCGGCGTTGAAATTGGACGATGCCGGAAAACTTGCTGGTGGAAACTGGCGCGTGCGCTCACATGCCGTTGTGGAAATCTCAGAAGTCGGACGGATTCACGAACGCCACGAATACGATCTCGTGGACGATGACGGAAACAAGTCAGTGCTCGTTCACGGATTGAGTCCGGGTGCGGACGATTGGTTTCATTTCAACGCCCTTGCCCCTCTCGAACCTTTGCAGTCATCGCAGGCCGCCGCGATGCGCGTGGGCGACACCGTGAATGTGGATGGCGTCATCGTTCCAATCCGTCACATTTACCAGGCGATCATCCGACAGAGTGAGTTTGCAAGCGACACTCAGCGCACGTACACAAACGGAGACGTGTGGTTTGGGTTCAGTGGTGAATCATCCACAACAACTCTGATCGTACGCTGGGATTCAGCTCGGATCAGCTTTCTGAAAGGCAACAAGTTAAATGGTAAGGAAATCAGGGAGGCGTTTCGACTTGCTCTGAACTAAGTCCTCCCGCAAACGAAACCATTGCGAGCATGGCGGTGATGTCCATTGCAGTTAAATCACCGACTGGCTGTTCGCATTCCGAATGTTTAGAAATGGATTCGACGCTGCCAGGCAATGCGGCCCGAATCAGGCGCGAAATAGATCGCCAGTCAACGGGCAGCAGGAGCGGTGTACAGCCGCGAGAGGACGTCGTTGTAACTGTGCAGGAACATATTATTGTCCGCGACAGATTTCTCGATGAGCTGCTTGGCAAGGAAAAGTTCGGAGCTGCTGATGACGGCGTGAACGCTTTGTTGGAACGCCTGCATGGGCGTAAACGTCTGGAAGGAATCACCCACAAGAATCGTGGTCGCATGTCGCCGCTGGTTCATCGGCATGTGCTGTAGCGCCTTTAACGTCTGGTTTTCCTCGATGGAGTTTGCGGCGAACCTTTCTTCGAGAATAACGACCTGATAGCGCACCTGGCTGAAACGGATGAGGAAATCGCTATGCGTGGCAGCGGTGTGAACCTTATAGCCAAGTTCCTGCAACGCGGCCCGCATCTGATCCAACCACTCGGGGGAGGAGAACGCAAGCAACGCCGGTTTATCGTTGGCTCCGATGAATTCAAATTGATCGCTCATGGTTATTTGATTTTAAGTGACATTGATGGCGACGGAGCTTCGGACGCCGAGGGCAACCGCTCTACAAGGCCTTTCATCCGAAGCAAACCAGCAGCAGAAGAGGACTCACCGCGCGATTTCTTCATGTTGTCAATGCCGCGCGTAACGACCCCGCGCTTGGAGCAGTAAAGCAACGCGGTTTCCTCGGAAATGATGCCGCGTTCAAAAGCTTCAAGCGCCGCGTTGTCGA
Organism: Verrucomicrobiota bacterium; assembly: GCA_013140495.1. GTDB lineage: Bacteria > Verrucomicrobiota > Verrucomicrobiia > Limisphaerales > JADLHS01 > JADLHS01. Next base: position 3,900 of record JABFSR010000158.1, on the reverse strand, counting down.
AAGTGCGCCAGCCAAACATGTAGCTGGCTTCGACGATTTCGTAGAAGCTCTTCCCTTCGCTTTCGCCAAGCCGAATGGTTTCCTGCGTGCGAAGATTCGAGCCCATGATCTCAAGCAGCGCGTGGCGTCCACCCCCAACCTTTGGGACGAGCCGCTGGCTGACAACCCACCGCAACGAATCTGCGAGGCGGGCGCGCATCTGCTCCTGTTCTTCGGGCTCAAACATGCCGAGGATACGGTTGATGGTCTGCCCCGCGTCAATCGTGTGAAGCGTACTCATGACCAAGTGGCCGGTTTCCGCCGCGCTCATGGCAATGCTGACCGTTTCACGATCCCGCATTTCGCCGACGAGGATGACTTTCGGCGCCTGACGCAACGCAGCACGCAGTCCGCTGGAAAAATTATCGAAGTCCGTGCCCTGTTCACGCTGGTTGAACGTGGCCCGAATGTGCGGATAAACAAATTCCACCGGGTCTTCGAGCGTGACGATATGAACAGCCTTGGTGAGGTTGATCTCGTTCAGGATGGCTGCAAGCGTCGTGGATTTGCCGGATCCCGTGGCACCGGTGACAAGGACAAGGCCGGTTTTCTCCTTCGGAATGTTCTTGAAGATCTCGGGATGCTTCAGCGATTCAAGAGTTGGAATCGCCGTGTTGAGTTTACGGCAGACGATAGAGTAGTTACCGCGTTGCGAGAAAATGTTGACACGGAAACGAGCACGCTCGGAAAGAGCATAAGAGGAATCGCACGAACCTTTGCGCAACAGGTCCTGAATGTGCCACTGATTTTCGCCTACGAGATTCAACGCGATGGCCTCGTTCTGATAAGGCGTGAGGGATTCAATGGCCGGATCAAGTATGACCGGCTTGAGTTCGCCGTAAGCTTCCACCTGCAAAGGACGATCCACCGTGAACAGCAGGTCGGACACCTCTGGCTGCGAGTCCAGCATGGTGCCAAGAATATATTCCAGCTCGGTGCGTCGTATCATAAATCAAGTTTCGTCTTCATCCGGCGGATGCGGAAGGAAGCTGCGGAATTTTCGCTTGTCGAGACTCTTGTCGTAGGCTTCCTCGGGCGAGATCCGTTTCATACGCAAATGATCCATGATCGCGTCGTCCAGCGGCTGATTACCAAGTTTTTTGCCTACCTGGATCATGCCAGGAATCTGGTGGGTCTTGCCTTCGCGGACGAGGTTGGCGATTGCCGTGGTGAACACGAGGATTTCCAGTGCCGCAACGCGGCCTTTCTTGTCAATGCGCTTGAAAAGGTTCTGCGCCACGATGCCTTTGAGCGATTCGGAAAGAGTCGCTCGAATCTTGTTTTGCTGATCCGCCGGGAAAACGTCAATGATGCGGTCCACGGTCTTGGCCGCGCTGGGTGTGTGCAGCGTGCCGAAAACAAGGTGGCCCGTGTTGGCTGCAAGAATCGCCAGCTCGATGGTCTCGAGATCGCGCATTTCGCCGATTAGAATGACGTCCGGGTCTTCGCGCATCGCACCCCGAAGGCCCGAAGCGAAACTCTTTGTGTGAACTCCGACCTCGCGCTGGTTGATGAGGCAGTTCTTGCTCTCATGGACGAACTCGATCGGGTCTTCCATCGTGATGATGTGGTCGCGCCGGTTTTTGTTCGCGTAATCAACCATGGCAGCCAGCGTGGTGGATTTGCCCGAGCCGGTCGGCCCGGTGACGATCACCAGACCCTTATGAAGCATGCACAGCTTCTTCAAGACCGCCGGGAGCGGCGCGTCAAACTTTTCAAAATCTTCAAACGAAAGAACCTTGCTCGGAATCTGGCGGAACACCGCGCCGCAACCGTTCTTGGTGTTGAAGAAATTCGCGCGGAACCGGGAGATGTTTGGTATTTCGTAGCCGAAATCAACGTCACCGGTTTCTTCAAACTGCTTGATCTTGTATTCGGGCGCGATCTCGTAAAGCATCGCCTTGAGCGTATCGCTTTCCAGCGGCGGATGATCAATCCGCTGAAGCTCGCCGTTAATGCGAAGCATCGGGTTGTTGCCCGCCGAGAGATGCACATCGGAGGCTTTCTGTTCGAACATCAAGTTGAAAAAGGCATCAATTTTTGCCATAAGGTCTTTGCAATCCGGTCGGTAATTAGCTAAATCCGCACCACACACAAAACAGTTGAAACTTTTGCACCCGCTTGTCGAGAAAATCCGAACTGAAGCCACAACGCAGGATGCAATCCACTTTGCGCGCTTCATGGAACTGGCGTTGTATTGTCCCGATTATGGATTTTACGAAAAAGAAAGTGACACCTTGGGACGGCACGGTCACTTCCAAACGAGCGTCAACGTCGGCAATCTGTTTGGCCATCTGCTGGCGGTTCAATTCGCGCTGTGGGCTGAACAGTTCAAAATCAAGTCATCAGATTTCAAAACAGATTCAGCGATGGTCTCCCTTCAAATCGTCGAAGCCGGCGCGCATGATGGGAAATTGGCTGCGGATGTAATGGGCTGGTTTCAATCGCGACGACCTGAGTTGTTCGCAGCGCTGCAATACTTCATCATTGAACCTTCCTGCCGAAGACGCAAATGGCAGGCGGTAACACTGTCCCCGTTTGGTGAACGCGTGGTCTGGTGTGATTCGCTCGATGACAAAAGACTTGCAGGGCAACACTCAGACAATTTCCGGATCATCTTCAGCAACGAATTGCTCGACGCCATGCCGGTGCATCGGCTCGGGTGGGATGCGAAACGCAAGATGTGGTTCGAATGGGGCGTTCGAGCGGAGGGCGATGCCTTCGGCTGGGCGCGCATGGAATTGCCAAATGAGATTTCGCGCTCTACACCTTATGCACCAAATAATCTGACCGCGGTACTGCCCGATGGTTTTACGATTGAAATCTGCCCCGCCGCGGAAACATGGTGGCGGGACGCAGCCACGATTCTTGGGCGGGGAAAACTCCTCACACTGGACTATGGTCTGACACATGAGGAGTTTTTCGCGCCACATCGCGCTTCGGGAACATTGCGTGGCTACCACCGCCATCGCCACACCGACAACGTGCTCGATTCTCCGGGCGAACAGGACATAACAGCACACGTCAACTTTTCGACGATACAGCAGGTCGGCGAACGCGCCGGCCTTCGCACCGAACAATTCACCAGCCAGACGCAGTTCCTCACTGGCATTGCCACCCAAACGTGGCGCGACACCAGATTGTTCGGCGAATGGACACCAGCCATGACGCGGCAGTTTCAGACACTCACGCACCCGGACCATTTCGGACGAGCCTTCAAGGTTCTCGTCCAATCAAAATAATCGCCAAGGCTCGACAGCCTTGCAGGCAGTTCAGTTGTTTGTTGGTCACCACCCGACACTCATCAACCTCCAGCTTGTTTTGATACTCCCAGATGCCTATCGTCAGCACCGACATGGACCCGATAACTGCACGTACAATTCAGCTTTGGCTGCCAATGGTCGCGTTACTGGCGCTTGCCCTGCGATCAAGCGGCGCAGATCAAATCCTTCCGCCCGGTTTCCGTCCCCGGCCCGTCGGTGTCCACGCCCTCGTTGGCGGAACAGTCGTGACCAAGCCCGGCGAATCACTCGAAGGCGCGACCGTTGTCATCCGTGATGGCTACATCGAAGCCGTAGGTAAAGGTGTTTCCACACCGTCGGACGCCCGCGTTTGGAACATGAAAGGGTTGACGATCTACGCCGGATTCATCGAGTCGTATCTCCCGCTTGGCGCAACGAATCCACCGGTTTCAACAACTGAAACCGAACCAATCAACTCGCGCGCTCTTGCAGCAGGCGGTGTGAATTTTTTTGGCGTGCCAGGTCAGAGAACAGATTCAGGCCAGCGTGGACCGGGCGATGAAATAAGCAAGGTTACGCCGGAATTTCGCACGGTGCGCGGTTATCCGCCGGACAAGAA